>DATNLY010000073.1:0-3064 GCA_035602635.1 Opitutaceae bacterium
AGCCCTTGCCCCCCCCGCTTATGAGCACCGCCTCCGGGAACTTGAACGGATCGGCGGCCAGCGGGTACACCTTCGCGTCAAGGGAAGCGACCTGCTGCGCGTCCACGGGGATCACGACGACGCGCGGATCCGCCGCGAGGAACTCGATCTGCGACCCGGTCGACCTGTAGTCGGGCGGACGATCGAATTGGACCGCGATCTTCTTCCAGTCCGCCCCGATCTCCTTGAACGAGAACGCCGTGTCCTCGACCTCGACCAGCGCGTACACCTGCTTCCCGTCCGTCGTGAAGACGGTCTTCGTCTCATTGTCGCGCGCGTTCTCACCGAAGAGCCCCTTCTTTGTCGCGGTGAACGTCGTCTGGACTCGGTTTGCGAGAAAATCGTTGAACAGGACGTTCGCCGAGATGGGGCGGTTGTCCCTGATCTCCTTGGTGAGCTCGCCCGAGCTCTGGGCGAGCTTGCCGACTCCCTGGGCGAGCTGGTTGTTGGCCTGCTCCACGTTGATGCGCTCGCTGCGCTCGGTCTGGATCTGGCCCTGGAGCTCCGCGGTCCTCTCGACGAGCTGCTGCTTCTCGCGCTCCCCAACGGCCACAGCAACCGTGAGGCCCTCGACCTGCTTGAGCGCCTCGGCCCGCTGCCTCTCGGTGTCCGCTAGCGCCACCTTCTGGCGTTCCGCCTCGGCCTTCTTGTCCTCGAGGTCGCGCTGAAGCTGGGCGAGCTGGCTCCGCGTGAGCAGGGCCTCCTGAGCCTCGGCCTGGTACCTGACGTTCAGGTCGGCCTGGGATTTCTGGGTGTCGACCAGCTGGGCCGTGAGCTTAAGGCTCTCGGACTGGAGCTGCCCAAGGCTGCGCTCGCGCGACGCCAGGGTCGAGTCGACCGAGGCCAGCTTCTGCTCGACCGCCTGGCGCGACAGCTGCTCGTCAGCCAGCGACTGCCTCATCGCCTCGACCAGGTCCTGGTCCTTGGAAACCGTGTTCGCGGAAATCTCGTTCACCGGCGGCTGGCGCGGGCGCGCTGGCTCCGCCCTCTCCCACCGCGTGAGCGCGATGAGGTTCAGGAAGAGAAAGTCTACGATGAACAGCAGAAGGGTCTTGTTCATTGGGCCAGCGGCACCGCGGACGCGCGCTGCCCCTCGAGGATCAGCCGGCGCTTGTAGCCGCGTACGTGCCGGATCTTCACGAGCGCGACGCAAATGATGCCGAACAGGTTCGACGAGTAGGCGGCCAGCAGGTTGGGCTCGATCACGCCCACGACCTGGAGGACGAGCGCCGCGGCCGTCCCCATCATGCCGACGTAAAGGCCGCTGTCGAAGAGGTTCTCCTCATTCTCCATCAGGCGGAGCTTGAGGGCGGGCGAGGCGTCCTGGTTCTCGATCTCCCGGATCTTGCGGAGGCAGGCCAGGTACATGCCCACCTGGAGGGCGGCGAATATGCCGATTGAAACGAGGGTTGATGTTTCCATAGTGACCGGAGTTGACGATTGCGCTGCGGAAGCTGGGGTGGCCGTGGATGCGAGCATTGGGATCTCAAGGCGCAGCCGGTACTCCGAGGCGGGCGCCGCATTGAGGAGGAAGGGCTCCGTCGCGACGACGAGGAGCGCCGACAGGACGACGGCCAGGCTCCCGGCGCGAATGTGCTGCTGCGGCCCGGCCGACGGTCCCCCCGCGGGCGAGACGATCCATAGGTCCAGCCCCCGCAGGAGGAGGAAGAGCCCAAGGATGTAGCCGGCGTACTTTGCCACCAGCATGAGGCGGGGATGGACCAGCACCATGGCCGCGGCCGCGCCCATGTCGGGACCCGGTGCGCGGTTGACGGGCACCTCGCGTCGCAGGAGGAGTTTGACGGCACCCTGGCCGTCGGCCAGCGCAAGGCGGAGGTCCTCGGATCCCGCCTTCCCGTAGCGGATGAGATAGGAGGCCACGCGGTCCGCGGAATCCGAGAGCAGCGCCGCCGTATAGATGAACGGCATCTGGTCAGGCGCCACCCGGCTCAGGTGCGCGTACTCGGCGACCGTCTGGACGCTGTCGGTGCGCCTCAGGAGTTCGCCAAGCTGTGTCCAGTCGAGCCGGCGCCCGAGCGAAAGGAGGTCCAGGTAGAAACCCTCGAGGTCCCCCAGCTCGGCCTTCTGGGCGGCCGTCTCGGCGAGGGCCCGCACCTCCCGCAGGAGGCTCGGCGACATGTGCTCGCTCTGGTAGAGCAGGCCGGTCGCGAGGATGAGCGCGTCGAGCGGCTGGCCGCCCGGCCGGCCGGCCGGGACGAATCGCCCCGTCGCCGGGACGTCGCGGGTCCTCAGCACGGCCTGGACGCCGAGGGACTCCGAGTTCGCGAGATAGGCGCGGACAGCATCCCGCGCCCTTTCGGGGATGAGGAACGTCATCAACGGCGTGCTCTCGCTGCGCCCATTCGCCTGCCTCAGGCTGAGGAGCGGGTCGAGCGAGGGATCCCATCCGCCCCACGCGACAAGCGAGGGCTGGCGCGATGAGAGATCCCCGAGCGCATGGCCGAGGCCCGGGGCGCCCGGATCCCCGACGGCCACGGCGGCATCGAGCACGAGGCGCGCCGGGCCGATCTTCTCGGAGTCCACGAGGTCGCGGCCGATCGCGGCCACCGAGGGGCTTCCCTCGCCCGCCGACCGCAGGAGCCCCCTGCTGACCGACTTGAGGCTGACCGGCAAAAGCCATGCGAACACAGCGACGACCGCCCCGGCAAAGACGAGGGCGGGCGCTATCGGCGGGGTCCTGAACGTTGGGCGATCTTGCTTCTCCAAAATATTGATTTGCGGGCCAATTGGGGCCAATCACGCTGGTTGGCCTCACCGACCGATGTCCCTGGCAATTGTTCACTACAACGATCCAGTTTTGCGCAAGAAAGGCGAGAAAATCACCGTGTTCGACGGCGCGCTCGCCGGGTTTGCGCAGCAGATGATCGAGTCGATGCACGAGGCGCGCGGCGTCGGGCTGGCCGCCCAGCAGGTGGGACGCGCGGTCCAGGTGTGCGTCGTGGACCTCAGGGGAGTCGAGGCCGAGTTCGACTGGCGGCTGGACGGCGCCAAGCCCCCGCTCGAG
>DATNLY010000052.1:0-7160 GCA_035602635.1 Opitutaceae bacterium
AGGCAAATTCGGGCCCAAATCTACGTGAATTTACGCGGTTTAGCCGCCGTGCTCCGCAAGCCAGCGCTCGGCCTCGATCGCGGCCTGGCAGCCCATACCGGCGGCCGTGACCGCCTGGCGGTAAACGTGGTCCGCGCAGTCGCCCGCAACGTAGACGCCGGGCACCTTGGTCTTCACCTGGGAGCCCGGCTCCGGGACGAAATACCCGTTGGCGTCGACGTCCAGCGCAGACGCGAACGGCCCCGAGTTCGGGACGTGCCCGATCGCCACAAAGACTCCCTTGACCGGCAGCACCGACTCCGCGCCCGACTTCAGGTTCTTAATCCTGAGCCCGGTGACGGAGCCCCCGTTTCCCCCGACGACCTCAAGCGGAACACTGTCCCACACCATGTTTATCTTTGGATTCGAAGTGGCCCGCTCCGCCATGATCCTTGAGGCGCGGAGGGTGTCGCGCCGGTGCACGAAGTGGACCTTGCTCGCGAAGCGCGTGAGGAAGAGCGCCTCCTCGGCGGCGCTGTCTCCGCCGCCGATGACCGCGACTTCCATCTTGCGATAGAACGCCCCGTCGCAGGTGGCGCACGTCGTGACCCCCTTGCCGCCGTAGTGCTCCCTCTCGCCCGGGATCCCCGTCATCCTCGGGGAGGCCCCCGTAGCGATGATCACGGTCTTCGCGAGTATCGTGCGATCGTTGCACACGAGCTTTCGCGGCTGGGAGGCGAAGTCGACCGACTCGACGTGCGCCTGCTCGAAGCGCGTCCCGAACCGGGCGGCCTGCTTGCGCAGGCTGTCCATCAGGTGGAAGCCGTCGACGCCCTCGGGGAACCCCGGGAAGTTCTCAACCTCGCTCGTCGTCGTCAGCTGGCCGCCGGGCAGCGGCCCCTCGATGACGAGGGGGCCCAGGCTGGCGCGGGCCGCGTAGACCGCGGCCGTGAGGCCGGCGCAGCCTGTGCCGATGATGACGACGTTTTCTACCTGTGGATGGGACATGATCGAACCCTGAGTTGAGCCTGAAGATAACTAAGTTGGGAAGCGCAATGTGGCAAATCGAGGCGCCAAGGGTAACAGGGGTGAAATGTGGCGTCGCCCTGGGGGACGCGCGGTCACCAGGGGCTCACCCTGCGGATCTTGAGCTCCTGGTAGAGCTTGGGGGAGAGCTCCTGGAGGAACCGGCTCGGCGAATTCATCATGCCCCCGGGACCCGGCCGGGAGGCGACCTTGGGAAAGCAGAGGTAGAGCTCGTTGCGGGCGCGGGTGACGGCCACGTAGAAGAGGCGCCTTTCCTCCTCGACGTCGCCCGCCTCGATGGAGCGCCTGCCGGGAAACTGCCCGTCCGCAAGGCCGATCACGAAGACCACGTCGTATTCGAGGCCCTTGGCCTGGTGGACGGTCGTCAGCTTGACCGCGTCGGAGTCGGGGTCGACGTGGCGGTCGCTTGTCTCGCTGTTCAGGAGGAGGATCTGCGCAAGGAAGTCCTGGGTCTCCTCGAAGCGCTGCGCGAACCCGACAAGCGCGGTCAGCTCCTCCAGGCGGTCCGCGTAGTCGGCGTAAGCCCCCTTGAGGTAGCCGCCGTACCAGCCGTCGATGGCGGTCTCGACGGCGTCGGCGGGCTTGCCGGTCTGCATCGAGTCGGAGACCTGCCGCAGCGACACAATGAGCGACTCCCACTCCGGCCGCGCGTCCCTCGCGACCTTGGCGCGCACCTCCTCGGCCCCCAGGGCGTCGATGAAGTCCCTCTGGGTGCCCCGCGCGTGCGCAAGCGCGGCCGCATGTATCTTCTGCGCCCCCTTCTCGCCGACCTTCGGGAGGAGGACCGCGACCCGCTCCCATGCCTGCGTGTCGGCCGGGTTGTAGACAAAACGCAGCAGGGCGACCAGGTCGCGGATGTGCTGGCGCTCGAAGAACCGGACGCCGCTCGTGATGTGGTAGGGGATGCCGGCGCGCGCGAGCGCGATCTGGGTCTCGACCGCGATGAAGTGCGAGCGGTAGAGGACGGCGATGCTCGCGAGGGCCGCGCCCTCGTCCTCGTGGAGCGCCCGCACGCGCTTCACGACGAACTCCGCCTGCTCGCGGTCGTCCATGGCCTGGACGACGAAGGGCTTCTCCATGTGGCCCCGGGCGGCGCGCAGCTCCTTGTCGAAATGCCTGCCCGCCGGCTGCGCCATCAGGACCCCGTTCGCCAGGTTGAGGATCTCGGGCGTCGACCGGTAGTTCGTCTCGATCCGGTGGATCGCCGTCCCCGGGTGGCGCTCGGGGAACGTCATGATGTTCTCGAAGTTCGCGCCGCGCCACGAGTAGATGCACTGCGCATCGTCGCCGACCGCCATGACGCGGTGGTGCGAGGCTATCGTGTCGACGATCTGGGCCTGGAGCGTGTTCGTGTCCTGGTACTCGTCGACAAGGACGTGGCGGAACCTGCTCGAGAAATACTGCGCGACCTCCGGGGAGCTCTTCAGGAGCGAGAGCCAGTGCTCGAGCAGGTCGTCATAGTCGCACACGCCCTGCTCGCGCTTCCTCGCGTCATAGGCCGCCGCGAACCCGGGGAGCCGGTCGGAGATGTCGGAGTAGTGCGGGAAGTACTTTTCCACCGTCGCCTCGACCGCCAGCTGGGTGTTGCGCGCGAGCGAGATGATCGAGAAGAGCGGGCCGGGCTTCGGGTGCGTCTTGTCCTTGAAGAAGGCCTTGTCCTGGGACTCGACGACCTGCTTCAGCAGGCGCTCGGCCTCATCGGCGTCCAGTATCGTGAAGTTCTTGGAGAGGCCCGCGGCCTCCCCGAACATCCTGAGCGCCCGGTGGCCGATCGAGTGGAAGGTCCCCCCCCAGAAGCGCCTCGGCTCTATGGCGGTCAACTCCTCGACCCGGTACAGCATCTCCTTCGCGGCCTTGTTGGTGAACGTGAGCAGGAGGATCTCGCCCGGCCGGACATCCTTCGAGAGCAGCCAGGCCACGCGGTAGGTGAGGGTGCGCGTCTTGCCCGAGCCCGCTCCGGCCAGGACGAGGAGCGGCCCGGGTTCCGCCGTCACGGCGGCGTACTGCTCGTCATTGAGCTGCGCCCGAAAGTCGATCTGCGGCACCGACTCGGGCGCGGGCTGGTTTTCCAGGACGTAATCCATCGGGCGCAAGGTCGGGGCTAGCCCGGCTCCGTTGCAAGGTTTGCCTCGCGGTTCTCGGGCCCGGCCAGGGCCAGGACAATGAGGACGACGGCCCCGATCCCCTCGACCCAGCCCAGGGCGAAGGCGTAGCTCCCGCCATGCGCCTCGGCGAGCCTCGTCTGGAACGGACCCATCAGGGAGGCGCCGAGGTTTCCCAGCTGGTAGGCCAGCCCGGGAAATGTCCCGCGGACCGACGCGGGCGAAAGCTCATTCAGGTGGGCGGGAACCACGCCCCAGGCTCCCTGGACCGCGAACTGCATGAGGAAGACCCCGACGGCCAGCCCCGCGACAGTCCCGGCCCCGATCCAGAGCGGGATCATCGGAAGGGAAAGGAACGCTGCCGCGGCGATCGATTTGCGCCGCCCGAACCTCTGGGAAATGATGCCGAAGAGGAGCCCTCCCGCGATCGCGCCCGTGCAGCCGATCATGGTGAGCGTGGAGGCCGTTGCCAGGGGGTAGCCTCGCTGCTTCTCAAGGAAGCCGCTCGGGTAGAAGTCCTGGGAGCCGTGGCTAAAGCCGTTGAAGACGGCCATGAGGGCGGCCATGTAGAGAAAGATCGACCACCGCGCTCGGAGCGTGGCCCACATGGCGGCCCTGCGCGCGGCGGCGGTAGTCCTGGCGCGCTCGCGGATCCATCCGGGCGACTCCTCAACTCCCATCATGATGAAGACGACGAGGAGCGCCGGCAGCGAGCCAAGGATGAACATCCCGCGCCAGCCGAACCGAGGAAACACGAGGGCATCGGCGAGCGCGGCAAGGAGGTAGCCCATGGGGTAGCCCTGCTGGAGGATGCCTGAGATGAGGCCCCGGCTCTTCTCGGGCACGGTTTCCATCGCGAGCGAGGCACCGGCCCCCCATTCGCCCCCCATTCCGATGCCGAAGATCGCCCGCAGGACGAGGAACGCGCCGAGCGAGGGTGCGAAGCCCGTGAGGAGCTCCATGACGGCGAAGAGGAGGATGCTCCCCACGAGCGCCGGCTTGCGCCCGACGCGGTCCGCGATCTGTCCGAAGAGGAGGGCGCCGATCGGCCTCGTTGCAAGGGTGAGGAACACAGCGTAGGAGACCGAGGAGATCTTGGCGTGGAACTCGGCCGCTATGGGGATAACCACCATGATGAGCAGGAAGAAGTCGAACGCATCCAGCATCCAGCCGAGATAGGCGGCGATGAACGCCCTCCACTGGGGGCCGGTCAGCCCCCGCAGCTGGGAGAGCGGGCTCAAAGGAGCACGAGGTCGTTCCGGTGAACGACCTCGATCCGCCTGCGCGACGGGTGCAGCGCCCGGACCTGGTCGCTCCTCAATCCCGCGACGGCGGCGACCTCGCCGGAGCCGAACGAGGTCTTGCCGCGCGCGATGACAGAGCCGTCGGGCCCGGCGATGTCCACCACGTCGCCCGCCGCGAAATCCCCCGACGAGCCCGTGACCCCCACGGCGAGCAGGCTGCCGCCCTGCTCCCGGATGGCCGGCACGGCGCGCGCGTTGATCGAGATCGCGCCCGATGGCCTCTGGAAGTACGCGAGCCAGCGCTTCCTTGCCTCGAGGGGAAGGCCGCTGGGGACAAAGAACGTGCCCGGGCCGGACCCTGAGAGCAGGCGCGGTATGATGTCGGGCTCGGCGCCGCTGGCGATGAAGACGCCGCAGCCGGACTTTGCCGCGAGCCGGGCCGCGGAGAGCTTGCTCACCATCCCGCCGACCGCCGTCTCGCTCGTCGTCCCGCCCGCCATCGCCTCGATCTCCGGCGTGATCCTCTCGACCATGGGCACGATCCGCCCCGTGCCCTTCATGTCCACCAAGCCCGGCGCCGTGGAGAGGATAAGCAGGAACTGCGCTCCGACGAGGCTCGCGACCATGGCGCTGAGCGTGTCGTTGTCGCCGAACCTGATCTCGGCCGCGCTGACGGCATCGTTCTCGTTGACGATGGGCACGGCCCCGTACGCGATCACCTGCGCGAGCGTTTCCTTCACCCCCAGGTAGCGCCCGCGCGCGCGAAGGTCCTCGTGGGTCAGGAGCACCTGGGCGACCGTGATCCCGTGCGGGGAGAACCCCCTCTGCCAGGTCTCCATGAGCAGGCTCTGGCCGACCGCGGCAAGGGCCTGCTTCCTGGCGACCTCCGGGGGGCGGCGCGCCAGGGCGAGCCGGCCCATGCCGAGCCCGACGGCACCCGACGAGACGACGATCACCTCGGTGCCCGCCCTCCTGAGCGCGGCCAGCTGGTCGCACACGTGGGCGATCCTCGCCGTGTCGAGCCGGCCGACCCCGGACGTAAGGACGCCGGTGCCGAGCTTCACGACCACAAGCGCCGGCCGTTTACGGGGCGTCAGCATGCCTCGCCCCCCCTCAACCCGAGAGCAGGTCTTTTTCCTTGGAGGCGAAGTGGTCGTTGATGTCCTTGATGGCCTTGTCCGTGGCGGCCTGGACATCCTTCTCGAGCCGCTTGGTCTCGTCCTCCGGGAACTTGCCCCTCTTGACGGCCTCCATGACGTCGCGCCGGACATTGCGGATGTGCACCCGGCCCTCCTCGGCGATCCTCGAGGCGGTCTTCACGAACTCGAGCCGGCGCTCCCGGCTCATGTCCGGCAGCGGAACGCGCACCACCTTGCCGTCGACGACAGGATTGATCCCGAGGTTCGCCACCTGGATGGCCTTCTCGATGGCCTTCGTCAGGCTGGCGTCCCAGGGCTGGATCTGGATCATGCGCGCGTCGGGGGTCGTGATCGCGGCGCATTCCTTCAGGCGCATCTGGGAGCCGTAGGCCTCGACCATGACCGAATCCACCATCGCGGGCGTGGCCTTGCCCGTGTGGATCGAGGCGAACTCGTGGAGCGTGTGCTCCAGGGCCTTCTTCATCTTTGCATTGGCGTCGGCGAGCAGGGGATGGGACATGGGGGCGGGGGGTTGGGGTGGATCAGCCTTTGACCAGGGTGCCGACCTTCTTGCCGGTGACGCCCCGAAGGATGGCGTGCTCCTCGTGAAGGTCCAGGACCAGGATCGGCACGTGGTTGTCCAGGCAGAGCGAGAAGGCGGTCGAGTCCATGACCTTCAGGCGCTGCTTGAGCGCGTCGATGAAGGTGATCTCGTCGTACTTCACGGCGTCGGAGTGCTTCTTCGGGTCCTTGTCGTAGATCCCGTCGACCTTGGTCGCCTTGACGACGATGTCGGCGTGCATCTCCGAGGCGCGCAGCGCCGCCGTCGTGTCCGTCGAGAAGTAGGGGTTGCCCGTGCCCGCCACGAAGATCACCACGCGCCCCTTTTCAAGGTGGCGGATCGCCCGCCTGAGGATGAAGGGCTCCGCAATCTGGTTCATCGGGATCGCGCTCTGCACGCGGGTGATGACTCCCATCTTCTCGAGGCGGTCCATGATCGCCATGCCGTTGATCACCGTCGCTAGCATTCCCATGTAGTCCCCGGTCGTCCGGTCGACCCCGCGCTTCTCGCCCGTGAGGCCGCGGAATATGTTGCCCCCGCCGATCACGACGCAGATCTGGACCCCGAGGTCGTGGATCTCCTTGATCTGCTTGCAGGTGCGCTCGAGGGCCTCGGCGTCAATGGGGTCGCCCGACTTCTCCCCGCGCAGGAGCTCCCCCGAGAGCTTGAGGACGATGCGCCTGTACTTCACCCTGGGGTCGACGGGTAGGGATGCGTGCATGGGCACGAATGAAACAATTGGGCAAATAGGGCGTCAACTCCCCAGTGCAAACGGGCTCGATTCCTACCTTGACCGCGGTAGCGTCGGGGCGGCACGTTCCTCGGCTCACTTTATTGCCTGGTGGTGTAATGGTAGCACCGGTGACTTTGACTCACCTAGTCCTGGTTCGAATCCAGGCCGGGCAGCCATCGAGATTTCTGATCCAAGAAATGGTGTGAGTCCTGCACACTCGGCAACCCTCACAAGACCAGCCACCTGCAAGAATGGCTTTGCAACATGCCGCGCGAGAAATCGGATCAGATATTCGCGAAGTCATTAGGCCCGCTTGAATTGACCTGCAACACCCCGAGGTGTCGCGCACCTCGA
>DATNLY010000055.1:0-6317 GCA_035602635.1 Opitutaceae bacterium
CGAGTTTCCACTCGAGGCGAAAATAGCCCTCATCGCGCCCCTGGGTGTGCGCCGAGATGATAGGCATGAAGAGCGCGCATTCCCTTATCTGCTTGCGGATCTTGGCATCCCAGGCGTCGCCACCGCGCAGCTCGTTCTGGTCGAACCAGACCTCGACTCCGTGCCTCCTGAGCGCCTCGGCAATGAATTTCGCCGCCTCCACGTCATCGCGGGAGTAGCTGAGAAACACCGCCTTGAGTGATCCGGATTCCATGTTATGCGGGCGGAAAGCCCGGCGAAACTCTCGTCCGAATCGGAAAAACGCGAGACGAAACCCCTATGTGCGACGGAGTTGCATCGACCCACCCTCGGCCGGCACAACATGCGGCGGCGTCAACTAGCTGACTCCGGCAGTTCCTGCTCCGCGGAGGCCGTGAGCTGCACGAGGCTCTTCATGGACGAGAAATGCTGGCTTAGGTCGAAGTCCCCTCCCAACCCGCCGACCAGCTTGTCGAACAGGTCCTTCTTCGAGGCCTTGAGCGCCTGGATCCTCTCCTCGACGGTGCCGGCCGTCACCATCCTGTAGACGAACACCGTGTTGGTCTGTCCGATCCGGTGGACGCGGTCGACGGCCTGCGCCTCGACGGCCGGGTTCCACCATGGATCGAGAAGGAAGACGTAGTCCGCCGCGTGCAGAGTGATCCCGGTGCCCGCGGCCTTGAGGGAGACGAGCATGGCGGCGGCGCCCGGGGCGCCCTGGAAGGCCTGCACGGGCTTCTGGCGGTCGAGCGTCATCCCGGTGAGCTCGAACCGCGGCAGGTCGGGGAAGTTCTGGATGAGCGCGGCCCTCACGCGGTCGAGAAGCATCACGAACTGGGAGAAGATGACGACCTTGTGGCCGCTGCCCACGATCTCGGCCAGCTTCTCGACCAGAAGGTTGATCTTGCCCGAGTCCGAGAGGGGCGCCTTGAGCCAGGGGAGCATGTCGGGATCGCAGCAGGTCTGGCGCAGCCTCGTGAGGAGGGCCAGGAACCCGAAGGACTTCTCGCGCATGGCCGCCCCCACGTCGTCGCCGAGGCGCTCGAGGCCCTCGGAGCAGATCCGCGCGTACTCCGCCCGTTGCACATCCGTAAGAGGGCAGATGAGGTCCATCTCGACCTTCTGGGGGAGCTCCTGGGCGACCTCCTTCTTGGTCCTCCGCAGGATGAAGGGCGCAAGCTGCGCGCGAAGCCGGGCAAGCGTCTTCTCGCGGTCTGCGGTGAGCGCCCCCTCGAACGACGAGCGGGACCCGAGCAGGCCAGGCAGGAGGAAACGGAAGATGCTCCAGAGGTCGAGCTGGCGGTTCTCAAGCGGGGTGCCGGTCAGCACGAGCCGGTGGCGCGCGCGCACCGCAAAGCAGGTCTGTGTCACCTTCGCGTCCGGGTTCTTGATGAACTGGCCCTCGTCGAGGATGGCGTAGCCGAACTCGACGCTGTCCAGGAGCGCGCGGTGCTTGCGCAGCTGGGTGTAGCTGCAGAGCCAGATGACCGGGTCCCTGCGGGAGGTGAAGTCATTGCCCGTCTTCAGGACATCGACGGCCATCCCGGGGAAGAACTTGGCCATCTCCTCCCGCCAGACGGGCACGACGCTCGCCGGGCAGACGACAAGGCTCGGGCGGTCCGGCATGGGCCTCGCCGCCAGCAGCGAGAGCACCTGAAGCGTCTTGCCCAGTCCCATCTCGTCCGCAAGGAGCCCGTGGCAGTCCACCTCGCACAGGTGGTGCATCCACTCGACGCCGCGGCGCTGGTAGGGCCGAAGGATGCCCGCCAGCTCCGGCGGGGAGGCGGGGGGGGCCAGCACCCTCTGGCGCCAAGCCTCCATCTCGGGCGAGAGCGTGAGCTTGAGCCGCGAGTCGTTGAAGAGGGAAAAGACCAGGTACTGGAGGAGCGCCGCGCCCCCCTCCTGGGTCTCCTCGATGTTCTTGCGCCACGAGCTGTAGGACTCCCACTTCTCCGACGAGAGCGCGACAATCCCCAGGTTGGGCAGGATGACCGGCTGGCCCCCGCGGCGCAGGAGGGCGGAGACCTCGCCGTCGGTGAGCATCCGCTCCCCGGCCCGGAAGATCCAGCGCAGGTTGAGCCCGGCGTCGCCCTGCGCCCGCTCGGCGACGGCCTCGATCTCGATCGACCGGGTGCCCTTGAGCAGGTTTGCCGTCTTGTCGTCTAGCTCGATGGCGAACACGCGCTTCCAGAGCGGCAGCGTCACCTTGAGGAAATTGGGGATCTCGACCAGGGACTCCATCAGGTAGGCTCCCGTGTCCTGGTTGTACTGGAAATGCGCCTTGCGGGCGTAGGCCGCCAGCCCGATCAGCTTTGCCCGCTCGCCCGACGAGACATGGCCGTTGCCATTGCCGTTGCCGTTTGATGCCGAGTGGACGCCCGGCCCGAGCGCGGGATGGCGGGTCTTCCGGTCGGCCTCGACCCAGAAGGCCTGGAACGAGAGGCCTGAAGACTTGATCTTGAAAACGAGGAGAAGCGGGCGGGACGGCCCGTTCAGGCGAGGGACGGGCGGCCCGTGCGCGCCGTTTCCCGCGGCGGCCGCCTTTGCGCCGCCGTTGCCGTTATGCGACGGGGAATCGCCATTGGGCTGCGCCTCGGCAGGAAGCGGCGAGATCTCGTCGGCTACGAGCTCCTCGATCTCGTGAAGTCCCGCCACGGCAAGGGCATGGGCGATCTCGCGGTCGGTCGTCGATGAGCGCACCGACAGGCTGCCTGCGTTCCACTCGATGACGGCGTACTCGTCCTTCTTCTCTATGCGCCTGTGGATGATGGCGTCTCGGTCGGTCAGCTCGAGCTCCCTCACCTCGCCGTTCCTGTAGATGCGACGGCCCTCGTCCAGCTGGCTGGCCGAGAAAGTCTCCGACCAGTCGTCCGCAAGCATGTCGAACCAGTATTCCAGCGAATGCGGCGTGTAGACCCGTTTCGGACCGTGGGTTTGCATTTACCTAAAAGGTTGAAAGTAGGCATCCTCCACGGGGGCGCGCAACAGTAATATCGCCGCGTGAAATCTTGCCGACGAAGGCGTTTGCGGCTTGCGCACCCCCCTTGGTCAGGGTTGGCGTTGCAACCCCACGCGATGACCAACCTGCGCCCAACAGCCACCGTGCGTGAGCGGACGAACCCATGGATCGATATCCTTGTCCTGGGCGGGCTGGTGGCGCTCTTCTTCAGCTGCGCCCAGGTCGCGTCCGAGTGGAGGCATCCGCTGAAGGACCAGGCGCCGATGGACCTCTCGCTCCTGAAGCTGCCCAAATACGCCCTTTTCTCGTTTGTCAGGGGGTGGCTGGCCTATTTCTGCTCGCTCGTCTTCACGCTCCTGGTCGCCTCCTGGGCCTATTACGACACCCGGGCGCACCGGTATATCATCCCGGCCCTCGACATCCTGCAGAGCATCCCCGTCCTGGCGTTCATGCCGCCGTTCTTCCTCGCGCTGGTGGCCTTGTTTCCCCGCGACAACACGGGCCTCGAGCTTGCCTGCGTCCTCACCATATTCACGGGCCAGGTCTGGAACATGGTGTTCAGCTACTATGACTCCCTGCGCGGGATCCCCGGCGATTTCCGCATGCTGGCGAAGCTGTACAACCTGAACTGGTGGCAGCGGTTCTGGAGGGTGGAGCTCCCATTCGGCGCCCAGGGCCTCCTCTACAACAGCATGGTGTCCATGGCGGGAGGCTGGTTCTTCCTGAGCCTCTCGGAGGCCCCCCCCTCCATTAACGGGGTGTCGTTCCGCGTCCCCGGAATCGGCTCCTACTTCAAGGAGGCCATGGACCGGGGCGACGTGAAGGCCCAGGTCCTGGCGATCGTCGCAATGGGGATGGTCATCCTGATCGTCGACCGGCTCATATGGTGGCCCCTCGTGGTGTGGTCGCGGAAATTCAAGATGGACGACTTTGGCGGGAGCCGGTCCCCGAGGAACGGCCTGCAGCTTTGGCTCGCCCGGTCGGCGACGGTGCAGGCCGCGGCGGCGGCCTGGCAGGCCGCCAAGATGCGGATCCTGGGGCCGCCCGTTCCGCCGTCGGAGGCGACCTCGCTCATCGACCCGGGGGCGCCGCTGCCGAAGGAGTCCCGGCTGGGGAGGGCCTTCTACACCGTGTTCCTCTGGGCTGTCCTGGGGGCGCTGCTCTGGGGGGGCTACAGGCTCTTCCTCCTGCTCAGGCCCGTGACGGGCTCCGACTGGGCCGATATCCTGGGCGACACGCTGATCAGTTTCGTCCGTGTCCTTGCAGCAGTCCTGATCGGCTCCCTTTGGACGGTTCCCTTCGGGGTGTGGATCGGACTGAACCCAAGGCTCTCCGGCAGGCTGCAGCCCCTGATCCAGTTTGTGGCGTCGTTCCCGGCCCCGATGCTCTACCCCTGGCTCTTTGCCATCGTCCTGTTTGTCCACGGCACGCTCCAATGGGGCGCGGTGCTGCTCATCCTCTTCGGGACCCAGTGGTACATCCTGTTCAACGTCGCGGCGGCGGCCGCGGCGATCCCGAACGACATGATCAGCTGCTCCGAGATCCTTCACCTGTCCGGGTGGGTCAGGTGGAAGAAATTCCTCCTGCCGGCGATACTCCCCGGCCTGGTGACGGGATGGATAACCGCCGCGGGCGGAGCGTGGAACGCCACGATCGTGGCCGAGTATGCGGTCCAGGCGGGCAACAAGGTCTACTACGCGACGGGCCTGGGCGCCTACATCGGCAAGGCCTCCGACGACAACAATTTCTCGCGCCTGACGGCCGCGGTCATTGTCATGTCCGTGGTCGTTGTGGGCATAAACCGAGCGCTTTGGAAGCGGCTGCAGAGGCTCGCCAACGACCGCTGCCGATTCATCACCTGACCCCCGTCGCCATGGACAACACCCGGCAGCCCCTCATCGAATTGCGCCATGTGAGCCACGAGTACAACGCGGGCACGGCGGACAAGGACCTCGTCCTGAGCGACATCAACCTCACCGTCTCCGAGCACGACACCGTTGTCCTCTTGGGGCCCTCGGGTTGCGGCAAGTCCACGCTTGAGCGGATCATGGCCGGGCTCATCACGCCGACACGGGGCGAGGTGTTCTACAAGGGGAAGCTCCTGGTCGGCGTCTCCCCGGGTGTCGCGATGGTCTTCCAGAACTTCGCGCTGTTCCCCTGGCTCACCGTGAGGGGCAACGTCCTCCTGCCGGTCGGGCACCTCTCCGAGGAGGATCAGCAGGCCCGCCTGGAGAAGGTGCTCCAGACTGTCGGGCTCGGCGCCTACGAGTACGCCTACCCCCGCGAGCTGTCGGGCGGGATGAAGCAGCGGGTCGGCATCGCCCGCGCCCTCATCGCCGAGCCCGAGGTGCTCGCCATGGACGAGCCCTTCAGCGCCCTGGATGTCCTGACGGCGGAGACGCTGCGAAATGAAATCGGCAGGCTGCTCGCGGACCCCAACCACCCGCTGCGCACGATGGTGATGGTGACCCACAACATCGTCGAGGCCGTGTACTTCGCCACGCGGATCGTCCTCATGGCCGCCGGCCCCGGGAGGATCGAGGTCATTGTCCCCAATTCCCTCCCCTACCCCCGCGACACGGACCACCCCGAGTTCAAGAAGATCGTCGAGCAGCTCCACGGCATCCTTACCCACGCGAACATGCCCGACACGGTGTCGGCGGACGCCAACAAGGTGGTCACCTCCGCCGTGGGGGACAACCGCAGGCGCATCGCGCCCGTGTCGCTGCCCTACGTGACGCCGGCCGAGGTGCTCGGCCTCATGTCCCTCATCGGCGAGGAGCCCCAGGACCTGTTCGACCTCTCCGAAAAGTTCGGCAGGGAATTCGGGGCGGTCGTCCGCCTCGTGAAGGCCGCCGAGCTCCTGGGATTCGTGCAGACGCCTGGCCAGGACGTCCTCGTCACGGCCCTCGGCAAGGAGCTGGCGAATTCGTCGACATTCGACCAGAAGAGGATCGTCCGGGAGCAGCTGATGAAGCTGAAGATATTCGAGCTCCTGGTGCGCCTCATCAAGGTCCAGACCGACCAGTGCCTCCCGAGCGAGGAGCTCCTGCGCGAGCTGACGGCCGCGCTTCCCCACGAGAAGCCGCGCCCGCTGTTCCGCACGCTTCTGAGCTGGGGCCGGTATGCCGAAATCATCAGCCTCGACCAGCGCCGGCACGTGATCCGGCTGTACGAGGCAAAGGGCACCGTCCGGGCCAAGGCGGCGCCCACCGCCCCGCCCCCCGCCAACCCTCCCGCGGACCCCCCGGCGGCGGCGCCCACCGCCCGCCCTCCGACACCGGCAGCGCCCGCGCGCCCTGCGGCCGATTTGCCGAGTTCGTAACCTCTTCGACACCCG
>DATNLY010000152.1:0-5793 GCA_035602635.1 Opitutaceae bacterium
CGTGGTCGACGTGGTCATGCACCGGCTCCGCAGCAAGGTGGACCCCGACCACGCCCGGATCGAGACCCTGCGGGGCGTAGGCTACGTCTTCCGGCCCCATGCTTGAGGGGTTCCGTCAGTCCCTGGCGATCCGGCTTGCCGCGATCTACTCCCTGGTGTTCGCGGCCGGGGCGGCGGCCCTTTTCGGCGTTCTCTACTGGTTCCTGGCCCATTCGCTTGAGGCCAGGGAGCGCGCCGCCGTCGAGCTCAGGGCCGCGGAATTCGCCCTGGCCTACGAGCAGGGGGGCGCGCTTGCCCTCCGCGAGAGGCTGAGCGCCGACGCTTCTCCCGAGGTGCGCTCGCTCTTCGTGCGCCTCCTCGGCCCGGGCGGGGAGACCGTGTTCGCGACGGTGCCCTCCGACTGGGTCGAGCCGCAGTTCGAGAGGCGCCTGGTCCCGGACGGGTGGGGCGGCTGGAGCGCCCAGGAGATCCACTCGGTCCGCGTCCCGAGGGACGCGGAGCGCGACTTTGCGGTCGCCTCCCGCGTCCTCTCCGACGGGCGCCTTATCCAGGTCGCGCGCAGCACGGACAGCCGCGCCGTGCTCCTGGCGCCCCTGCGCGCGGACTTCGCGGGGGTGGGCGCGATCGCCCTCTTGCTCTCGGTGTCCGCCGGCACCCTCCTCTCCTGGCGCGCCACGCGGCCCCTGCGCGAGGTTGCCGCCACGGCCCGGCGCATCCTTGAGGAGGAGGACACGGCGGCGCGCATCCCGGCGCCGGGAGGCAGCGGCGAACTGGCCGTGCTCGCGCGCCAGCTGAACACACTCCTCGATAAGAATTCAAACCACATCCGCGTGCTCCGCGAGACGCTTGACGACCTCGCGCACGACCTGAGGACGCCGCTGACCCGCCTGCGCGGCACGGCGGAACTCGCCCTGAGTGACGGGGGCAACCCCGCGGAGGCGCGCTCGGCGCTCGCGGACTGCGTCGACGAGACCGACCGCGTGCTGCACCTCCTGGAGGTGCTCCTGGACCTTTCGGCCGCGGAGGCCGGGGCGCTGACGCTCCGGCGCGAGCGCGTGGACCTCTGCGCCCTCGCGACCCGGGTTGCCGATCTTTACCGCGAGGTTGCGGAGCAGAAGCGGATCCGCCTCGAGCTTGCCCTGCCGCCCGCGGCGGAGGCCGAGGCGGACCCGGTGCGCGTGGGCCAGGCGCTTTCCAACCTGGTGGACAATGCCCTCAAGTACACGCCGGAGGGGGGGCGCGTCACGATCTCCGCGGAACGGGAGCCCGGGACGATCGCGATGACCGTGAGCGACACCGGCCCCGGGGTGGGCGCCGCGGAGCGCGAAGCGGTCTGGCGCCGCCTCTATCGCGGGGACGCCAGCCGCTCGCAGCGCGGCCTCGGCCTCGGCCTCACGATCGTGCGCGCCGTGGCCGATGCGCACGGAGGGTCCGCCACGGTTTCCGACGCCCCCGGCGGCGGGGCCCGGTTCCAGCTGCGGCTCCCGGCCCAGTGACCGGCAGTGCCGCCCGGCCGGTTCATCCCGGCGCTCGGAGCAGTTCCCGAAGCGCGAGCAGGAGCCGCTCCACGGTGAATGGCTTGGTCAGGAACAACCCCATGCTCCACGGGCTCCCGCTCTCGTCCCCGGTGCCCTCGCCGTGCCCGCTCATGCCCATGATCCGTATGTCCGGGTTGATATGCCGCAGCCTCTTCACGAGCTCCAGGCCGTCAATCCCCGGCATTGCTATGTCCGTTATCACCGCGTCAATGGCTGTGGGCTCGCGCGCATAGCACTGGATCGCCTCGTGCCCGCTCGCCATCGGGATCGCCCGGTAGCCAAATTTCTCCAGTATCCTCGAGGCGATGTCGCGGACGGCCCTCTCATCGTCGACAACCATGACCGCCTGCCCGTTGCCGCGCAGGAGATCCATGTTGGTCTTCTCGCTGGCGGCGACCCTGGCCGCGGGCGCGGCCGGGAAATAGAGCTCGAAGGTCGAGCCTTTCCCCGGATCGCTCAGCACGCGCACGATGCCGCTGTGGCTTCGCACAATCCCCAGGACCGTCGACAGCCCCAGGCCGGTTCCCTTGCCCACGGCCTTCGTCGTGAAGAACGGCTCGAAAATCTTCTCGAGGATCTCGGGTGATATCCCGGTGCCCGTGTCGGCCACGCAAAGGCGCACGTGCGGCCCCGGCTGCGAGTCGGGGGCGATCCACACCTGGGCGCCGCCCGTCGGAATCCTCGCGCCCCCGATGTCCCCGACGTTCGACGCCCGCAAGGTGAGCACCCCGCCCTCCGGCATAGCATCGCGGGCGTTGATGCAGAGGTTCATCAGCACCTGGTGCAGCTGCGTGACATCGCCATGGACGGGCCAGAGGTCCGGCGCGATCTCCATCTCTATCCGGATGCTCTTCGGGAAGGTGTTGGCGGTGATCGCCTCCATCTCCTCCAGGAGGTGCCTCGGCTGGAGCGCCAGGCGTTCGCCCTCGACGCCGCGGGCAAACATGAGCACCTGCTTTACGATCTCGGCGCCGCGCCGCGCGCTTGTCTCTATGTCCGACAGGGTCCTCAGGTCCCCCTCGCTTTTGACCGCGGCCCGCAGCAGCTGCGCCCCCAGGACGACCGGCGCCAGGACGTTGTTGAGGTCGTGGGCGATGCCGCTTGCCAGCGCCCCCAGGCTTTCCATCCGCTGGCCCCGGAGGAACTGGGCCTCGAGCGCCTTCTTCTCCGTGATGTCCGTGCTGATCGCAAAGACCGACTTTGGCCGTCCATCCGCGCCGCGCACGATCGACATCCGGCTGTAGACAACGACGGGACGCCCCTCCTTGGTTATCCGTCGGCGCTCGCCCGACCAGCTTCCCTCCTCGCGCAATGCCCGCTCCGATGAATTCGGGGCGTCGACCTCGATCGGGAAAAGGTCGGCGAGCGGCCGGTTGAGCGCATCGGCGCTGGACCAGCCGTAGATTCGTTCCGCGCCCTGGTTCCAATAGAGTATCACCCCATCGAGGCTGCAGACGTAGATGGCGTCATTCGCGGTGTCGAGCAGGGCCGCCTGCTCGCGGATCTTCTGCTCCGCCTCCGCGCGCAGGCGAAGCTGCTGGTGGACGAGGTTTGAGAGGTCCAGCAGGTCATCGGAGCTCTCGACCGGCGAAGTCCCTCCCTCCCGGCCCAGGGCCCTGACGGACATGCGCAGGCTCTCAAGGACGGCCTCGTCGCGCTCGAACTTCTGGCGGAGGAGGGAATTGGCCTCCAGCAGCTCGCGAGAGCTCAGGTCCATGGAGCGCTCGACCAGCTTGCGGTCGGTCTCGAACTGGACGTAGGCGTCCTCCACGGCCCTGAGGAGGGACAGCAGCTCGGCGGAGATCTGCCCTTCGTCGCCAAGGTGCTTGCTGACCTGGCGCAGGAGCAGCCTGTGCTTGACGATCACCTTTCGAGCATCGTCGTGATGGTCATCGTCTGGTTGTGGAGTTGGCATGCGCTGGAGCCCGACGAGGGCGAAAGCTCACCATAGGAATAGAAGCCCGCCAGGGTGGGAACGGGGCCGAGGGTATCCCTCACGATCTCCGTCTCCTCCTCGATGCGCTGGCCGAGCATGATCCGGCGCCCGACGCAGCTGACGCACAGGACTAGGCTCGGCGGCGACGAATCGAGCGTCTCCTCGGCGGCGTGCGCCGCGCCGTCGACGAGGTCCTCGTACGAGGCGCGCATGAACCGCGCGAGAGCCCCGTTTGGGATGTCGCCGGCAAACACCATGCCCCCTGTCTTCTCGTCAATGGAAAGAATGGTGCGCACGACGCCGGACTCGGCGCCGGCCGGCGTGATTTTCAGCGGAAAGCGCAGCGCCGAACCCGGCAATTCCGACGCCTTGTCGCCAAGGTAGGTCTTGTAGAGCTGGAGGGCCGACTTCCCGTCGAGCTCGAAGAGCGTGTTGCCCTCGGCGCGGGTCACGGTCCTCACCGGGCCGAAGGGGGCCCATCCGCCCGCCGAGCCGAACTTAACCTGCAGGTCCCTGCCGTAGAATCCGATGGCGGCGATGCGCCCCGGCCGGGCGTGCTCGTCGAGGCCGACCAGCGTCTTCTCAAACCGCGTGCCGTCGCCTGCCAGGCCCCCCGTGAGGATCACGCCGGCCGCGAGGGATTCGCCGAGGCCCCGCGCGAGCTCGGTGCCATTAACCCTCTGGCCGTCCGAGACGACGAATATGCTCACGAGGTCGGGGCCCGCCAGCTGGCCCGCAAGGGCCCTTCCCGCCGCGAAGCTCTGCGAGGCATCCTCAACATCCGCGGCCGCGCACTCGACGCGGGTCTTCTCGAACGAGATGGCGGTGGAGACAATATGGTCCTCGCTGATCTCGGTGCCGGCAATCTCCCCCGCGGTCGACGCAAGGACAATGCGGGCCCGGGGGTATTCCACCTTGAGATACTCAAACGGGGCTCCCGTCTCCAGCAGGTGTCGCCCGCCGAATGCGAGCACCAGCTGGGCGGAATCGCCCGGAATGCGCTTTCCCAGCGTCTTCCATCCCCTGGCGGGATTGAATATCTGCTGGGCAACCTTCATGAATCGGGGGTGGCGACCACGGCGGGCCAGAGTGGCAGGGGTCTCCATCTCCTGCAAGTCATCCCCTGCCCGCACCTCGGCCGGGGGTGCCCGCACTTGACAGTCCCGTAGCCCGATGGTGCACTGACCCTTCTGACGCCGGCTTAGCTCAGTGGTAGAGCATCGGTATCGTAAACCGAGGGTCGTCGGTTCAACCCCGACAGCCGGCTCCATTCCTAGTGGCCTTGGGAAATGGAGTTACAAGTGATTGAAATTCAAAAGGCTTGCCACGAGAGCCGGCAATCGTTCGATATTTTGCGGTCGGCGCGCCTCATTGGTATTTTTGCATTTACCCCCTTCGTCGCAAGCACATCCCCATGCGGAGCGGCCACGCCACTTCAACCAGCCCTGCTGAGTGTTGCCACGGCCCGGAAACGGGAGCCCTGAGTCTGCGGGGATGGAGCTGGATGCGTCACTTGCTTGCCTGGACCCTTCTGGCCGCGCTGCCGCTGCCGGTGACGCGCGGCGATGGACCTGACCCTGTAGATACGCTCGAGAAGGCGGCGGCTGACTGGGTTAAGGTGCGGGCTGAGACCGGGCGCTTGGAGGCAGATTGGAGTGCGCAGCAGAGGCTCCTTCAATCGATGGTGGGCGCGCTCAAGGACCGCGCGGACACGGCGGAGGCCATGCGGGACCTGCTGCTGGCAAAGACGGCAAAGGACCGCGGGGACCTCGCCGACCTCGGTGCCACGATCAAGGCGTCGGCTGCGGGATTGCAGGACGTCGAGGCGCACCTAAAGGCAATGGACGCCCGGCTGCCCGAGCTCCGGCCTTCGCTCCCGCCGCGCCTCAATGACGCGCTTGAGCTGCCCTACAGGAGTCTGGCCTCAACGGAGCTGACCGTGGGCGAACGCATGCAGCTGACGATGGCGCTCCTCAGCCGCTGCGTCGAATTCAACCGGGCCATCACCTGCGACAGCGAGGTCCTGACCGTTGCGGCAGGGCAAAACCCGCAGCTTCTCGAGGTCATCTATTGGGGCCTAAGCCACGGGTACGCTCTTGATCGCGCCGGGGGCAAGGCATGGTACGGCTCGCCGGGCCCGAAGGGTTGGCAATGGGATCCAATTCCGGAGGGCGCAGGCAAGGTAGCCCAGCTGATCGCGGTCTACCGCGGTGAAAGCGAGCCCAGGTTCGTGGAAGTGCCGGCCCGGCTTGCGGATTCGCGCGCGGGAGCGCCCGGCAGCAGCTCGCCATGAATACCCGGTTCACAGCCGTCCTTGGG
>DATNLY010000075.1:0-6207 GCA_035602635.1 Opitutaceae bacterium
CTATCCCCATGGTCACCGCGAGGAAGAGGATGATCATGATCGCCGCCTGGGGCAGGCCGAGGTTTCCGGTCGTGCCGATGGGCCTGAAGAAGAGCTGGTAGGTCTGGGCGGCGGCGCCGGGCAGCGTCGCGAGGATGCCGACCGTGATCAGGAGCGAGACGCCGTTGCCGATCCCGCGCTGGGTGATCTGCTCGCCGAGCCACATCATCAGCATGGTCCCCGCGGTCAGGTAGATGACGGAGGTCACCAGGAATGTCGCCTTGCCGACGATCACGATGTTGCCGTAGGTGCCGATGTCGTAGCCCGGGAAGAGCTTGGCGGGATTCTCGAGCGCGAGGAGCGTCAGCGTCCCCTGCACGATGCAGATGCCGACCGTCGCGTAGCGGGTGTACTGCGTGAGCTTCTGGCGGCCCACGTCGCCCTCCTGCTGGAGCCGGCTGAGCGCGGGGACGACCGCCGTCATCAGCTGGAAGATGATGGAGGCGCTGATGTAGGGCATGATTCCGAGCGAGCACACGGCGCCCTTCAGGAGCGCCCCGCCCGTGAACATGTTGTAGAGGCTCACCATCGCGTTGCCGGCCCCGCCCGTCTGGTTCTTGAAGAACTCCTGCAGGGGATGCGGGTCGATGCCGGGCAGCGGAATCGCCGCCCCGACTCGCGCCACAAAGAGCAGCGCGAGCGTGTAGAAGATCCGGGAGCGGAGCTCCGGGATCTTCAGTGAGTTCGCGAAGGCGGAGAACATGGGTGAGGCCGTCTACCCGACGATCGCCTGGCCCCCAGCCTTCTCGATCTTGGCCTTTGCCGACTCCGAGAACCTGGCGGCCGTGATCTTGAGGGCGCGCGTGATCTCGCCGTCGCCCAGGACCTTGACCGAGACCTCGCCGGAGCGGATGAGGCCCGCGGCGGCAAGGGCTGCGGCATCGACCTCCTTGACCGACGCGTCGAGCCCGGAGAGGTCGCGCAGGTTCACGACGGCGATCTCGGTGCGGAAGTTGAAGTTGTTGAATCCGCGGTGGGGGAGCTTCCTGTAGAGGGGCATCTGGCCGCCCTCGAACCCCGGGCGGATGCTCGAGCCCGACCGGGCCGACTGGCCCTTGCCGCCGCGCCCGCTGGTCTTGCCGTGGCCGCCGCCCTCGCCGCAGCCCACGCGCTTCTTCCGGTGGATGGCACCTTCAACGTTCTTGAGTTCGTGGAGTTTCATGGGATTTTCCTGTTGGAGGCGCCCCACCCCGCCCCTGGGGGGCGCTGCGGGACTCGGATTTTCACGGGTTTCTTCAGTCCTGGCGCAGCTTCTTGAAGTCCTCAGCGAGCCTGAGCTGAAGCAGGGCCTTGACCGTGGCGTTCACGACGGCGATGTGGTTCTTGGACCCCATCGACTTCGTGAGCACGTTCTTGACGCCCGCGGCCTCGAGCACGGCGCGCACGCCGCCGCCGGCGATGAGGCCGGTGCCCGTGGAGGCCGGCCTGAGGAGCACCTTGCCGCCGTCAAATTCGCCTATCACGTCGTGCGGGATCGTGTCGCCCTTGAGCTTCACGTGCATGAGCCGCTTCTTCGCGTGCTCGGTGCTCTTCCTGATAGCGTCGGGAACCTCGTTCGCCTTCCCGTAGCCGACGCCAATGTTGCCCTTCTGGTCGCCGACGACCGTGAGGGCCGCAAAGCTGAAGCGGCGGCCGCCCTTGACGACCTTGGCGCAGCGGTTGATGAAGACGACCTTCTCGATCATCGACGGGCCGTCGCCCGTGTTCTGGGCCTGGTCGCGCGAGCGGTTGTCCCGGCGGGGGCCGCGTTGGCCGCCCCCGAAGCCGTCGCGGCGCTGCGGCCGGTTGGAATGCGGGGCCGGCGCGGGCGCGGCTGCGGGCGCGGCTGCGGGCGCGGGTGCGGGTGCGGGTGCTGCCACTGGGGCCAAGACCGCTGCGGCCGGGGTTGCTGTGGAATCGGTGTCGTTGCTCATGGGCTTTGGGATCAGAATACAAGGCCGGCCTCGCGGGCAGCGTCCGCGAAGACCTTGACCTTGCCGTGGTATCGGGCGCCGCTGCGGTCGAAGACTACGGCGGTCAGTCCGGCCGCCTTCGCCTTCTCGGCGAACGCGGCGCCGAGCACCTTGGCCCCGGCGAGGTTGGCCCCGAGCTTCTTCTTGCGCAGCTCCGGGTCCAGGCTCGAGACAAACACGATCGTTGTCCCGGCGTCGTCGTTGATTGCCTGGGCGTAGATGTTCTTTGCGCTGAACTTGAGGCTCAGGCGCGGGCGAGCGGCGGTGCCGGAGACCTTCTTGCGGATCCTCCACCGGCGCTTCTGCAGGAGCATGGCTTTGTGAATGGTGTTCATGGGTGCTAGGCGACTGTCTTGCCTTCCTTGCGGCGGACGCGCTCGCCGACGATGCGCACGCCCTTGCCCTTGTAGGGCTCGGGCGGGTAGTAGCTGCGGATCTCGGCGGTGACCGCCCCGACGAGCTGCTTGTCGCAGCCCTCGACCTTCAGGCGGGTGCCCTCCGTGACCGTGATCTTGATGCCGTCGGGAACGTCCATGAGGATCGGGTGGGAATACCCGAGGGCGAGGTCGAGCTGCTTGCCCTTCAGGTTAGCCTTGAAGCCGACGCCCTGGATCTCGAGCTCCTTGGAAAAGCCCGCCGTGACGCCCTTGACCATGCCCGCGATGATGGAGCGGGCGGTCCCGTACATGGCGTTGGCGAATCGCGTGTCCCCGATGGGGGCCACGATGACCTTCTTGTCGGTGACGGTGATCGTGACGACGGGCGCAAAGGTCTTGTTGACCTTGCCCCTGGGGCCCTCGACATGGACGGTCGTGTCCTTGATGTCGACCTTGACCTTGTCGGGGATCGGAACGGGTTGCTTGCCAATGCGGCTCATGGTGTGTGGGTCCTTACCAAACGTTGCAGATGAGCTCCCCGCCAACCTTGTTGCGGCGGCAGTCGGCGTCCTTCATCAGGCCCTTGGACGTCGAGACGATGCTGATCCCCAGGCCGTTCAGGACCCGCGGGATGTCGGAGTAGCCGAAATAGAGGCGCCGGCCGGGCGTCGACGCGCGGTTCAGGCCGCTGATCGCGGGGGTGCCCTCCACGTACTTCATCTTCACGACGAGCGTCTTGTGGCCGAGCTCGTCGACGCTGTCGGAGTAGCCGGAGATGAAGCCCTCCGCCTTGAGGATGGCCGCGATTCCCTCCTTGAGGTTGGAATGGGGGCAATGGCACTCCTCGAGGCGCGCCTTGCTTGCGTTTCGCAGGCGGGTGAGAAAGTCGCTGATCGGATCGGTCATTTTGGATGTTGTGTGGCTTTTGCGGCAGCGCGGGTCATATCCGACCCCCGTGTGCCAGGTGGGTTACCAGGATGATTTGATGACGCCCGGGATCTTGCCGGCCAGGGCCAGCTCGCGGAACTGGATGCGCGAGACGCCGTACTTGCGCTTGTAGCCGCGGGGCCGCCCGCTCATCGAGCAGCGGTTGCGGATGCGGGCCCTCGAGGAATTCTTCGGGAGCTTCTGGAGCTTGGTCTGCGCGGCGAAGAACTGCTCGTCGGTCGTCGTGGGGTTGGCGAGGACGGCCTTCAGCTCGAGGCGGACCTTGGCGTATTTTGCGACAAGGCGAATGCGCTTCTTGTTGCGTTCGATTGCGGAGGTTTTCGGCATGGCGGGGTCAGGCTGCGGTGACGGTCTTGGTTTCGACTCGGCGGAAGGGCATCCCGAGGAGCTTGAGCAGGTCGCGGCCCTCGTCGTCGGTCTCGGCGCTGGTGACGATCGTGATGTCGAGCCCCATGCTCTTCTTGACGCTCTCGACGGTGATCTCCGGGAATATCGTGAAATCCGAGATCCCGAGGTTGTAGTTGCCCTGGCCGTCGAGCTTCGGCGAGACGCCGCGGAAGTCGCGGATGGTCGGCAGCGCGACGGCAAGCAGCCGGTAGAGGAACTCCCACATCGAGTCGCCGCGAAGCGTGACGTGGCATCCGACGATCTGGTTCTCCTTCAGCTTGAAGTTAGAGATGGCCTTGCGCGTGCGGCTGAGGACCGGCTTCTGGCCGGCGATCATGCCCAGGTCGCGCTGGACGTCGGCGATCTGGTTCTTGTCGGCCTCGGCGTCGATGCCCGAGTTGAGCTTCACCTTCAGGACCCTCGGGACCTCGTGCCTGTTCTTGTAGCCGCGCAGCTTCATGAGCTCCGGGAATACCTGCTCGCTGTAGAGCTTCTTCAGTGTGGGTGTCGTGCTCATCTTATTGCGCCTTCCTGCGCTTGCTCGAGTCGTGGACGCTCTTGAGCATCAGGTTTGAGATGTGGATGGAGCCCTCGCGCTCGACGATGGCGCCCTGCGGGTGCTCCTGCGATTTCTTCGTGTGGCGCTTGACCATGGCGAGGCCCTCGACGCGCGCCCGGTCCTTCGCGGGAAGGATCTCGAGGATCTTGCCCTCCTTGCCCCGGTGGGAGCCTGAGATGACGACGACGGGGTCGCCGCGTTTGACGTGGTATCTTTGCATGGGCTAGAGGACCTCCGGCGCGAGGGAGATGATCTTCATGAAGTTCTTCGAGCGCAGCTCGCGCGCGACCGGGCCGAAGATGCGGGTGCCCTTGGGGTTTCCGTCCGGGCCCAGGATGACGATCGCATTGCTGTCGAATCGCAGGTAGCTGCCGTCGGAGCGGCGGACCGCGGCCTTCGTGCGCACGACGACGGCCTTGGCGACCTCGCCCTTCTTCACGGTGGCGTCGGTCGTGCTCTCCTTGATGTGCACGGTGACGATGTCCCCCACCCCCGCGGTGTCGGTGTTCTGGCCCATCTTGCTGATCATGGCGGCCTTGCGGGCGCCGGTGTTGTCGGCGACCTCAAGGATGGAGCGGAGTTGGATCATGGCGGGGGGCTGGGCTGGAGGGTTGTGTGGGCTCGGGTGGCCGGAATCAGGACTTGGGCGCGGCGGCGACGGCGCCCGCGCGCGTTGTCTTCGTGGGAACCGCCGCTGCGACGTCCGCCTCGGTGACGGCCTGCGCGGTCGCGACGACCGCGCTGTGGACGACGGAAACGACCCTCCAGCGCTTCAGCCGGCTCATGGGGCGGGTCTCCATGATCTCGACCTTGTCGCCGACCTTGGCCTCGTTCTTCTCGTCATGCACGTGCACGACCGTCTTGCGGTTGATGACCTTGTGGTAGAGCGGGTGCGGCGTCTTGTAGGGGATCGTCACCTTCACGGACTTGTTGCCCGAGCGGCTTGTGACAAAGCCGAGGATCGTCTTGCGCGTGTTGCGTGTGTCTGAGGCGGTGGACATGAGTGGAAAGCGTGTGCTTGGGACCTTAGGCGGCGGCGGGGGCCTGCTTGGCCTTCTGGCGCAGGATGGTTTCGAGGCGCGCGACATCCTTGCGGAGGGATCGCAGCTCGTGGGTCTTCTCGACCTGGCCGGTCTGCTTGCGCAGGCGCACCTGGAGGAGCGAATCGCGGGTTTCGCGTATCTTGGTGGTTATCTCGACCACGGAGAGGTCTCGGATTTCCTTGGATGTCATGGTGTGGCCTCCGGGTTTCCTGGTCAGACGACGGTGCCCTCGCGGACGATGAAGCGGCAGTGGAACGGGAGCTTCGCGTCGGCGAGGCGGAAGGCCTCCTTGGCGACCCTCGCGGGAATGCCCGAAAGCTCGAAGAGGACGGCGCCCGGCTTGATGACGGCCACGTAGAACTCGACCGGGCCCTTGCCCTGCCCCATCCGGACCTCGGCGGGCTTCTTCGTGACGGGCTTGTGCGGGAACACGCGGATCCAGAGCTTGCCCTTGCGCTTGAGGTGCCGGGAGATCGTCACGCGGGCCGCCTCGATCTGCTGGCCCGTCATGGGGCCGCGGGTGAGGGACTGCAGCCCGAATTCCCCGAATGCCAGCGTGTTGCCGCGCTTGGCATTGCCGGCGCGGGAGCCCTTCTGCCATTTGCGGTACTTGGTGCGTGCGGGAGCGAGAGCCATGGGACTTGTTTCCTATTGAATCAGTGGGTTTTGGCGGACACGGCCCCTCAGGCTGCGTCGGCCTCCTTCTTGCAGATCCAGCACTTGACGCCGATCTTGCCCCAGACGGTGCGGGCCTCGGCGAAGCCGTAGTCGATGTTCTCGCGCAGGGTGTGCAGGGGAATGCGGCCCTGGCGCTGCCATTCGCGACGCGCGATGTCGGCGCCGCCGAGCCGGCCGGAGCACTGGATCTTGATGCCATCGACGCCCAGGGACATGGCCATCTG
>DATNLY010000089.1:0-8797 GCA_035602635.1 Opitutaceae bacterium
GTATCACGGAGATCACCGAGTAACCGTTCGTCACGAACAACTAAACACGGCTCGCCGAGGTTCCGAAACGGGGGCCTCGGCGTCGTCGTCTAAACAATTCCACGACTATAGGGGTGTAGCTCAATTGGTAGAGTAGCGGTCTCCAAAACCGTTGGTTGGGGGTTCGATTCCCTCCGCCCCTGCCACTTAAGAAGGTTCCCAAGCCAGTCCATGAAAAACCCGTTCCAAAGCACGCGCATCTTCGTCGGCGAGATGGTGGGCGAGCTCCAGAAGGCGAGCTGGCCCACGAGGACCGAGCTGCGGGACTCGACGATCGTCGTCATCGCCGCGAGCGCGCTCCTCGGCGTCTTCACCGCCGTCAGCGACTTCTCGCTCTACCAGGCCGTCGACCTGTTCACGTCGCTCGTCAGCCGCTGACCCCAATGCCCACGAAAACTACCGCCCCGGCGGGCGCCCAGTGGTTCGCCCTTCACACGCTCTCCGGCCAGGAGAACAAGGTGAAGAACTACATCGAGAGGTTCAAGGCGGCCGAGGAGCTTGACGACGCGATCTTCGAGGTTCTCCTCCCGACCGAGGTCGTCTCCGAGGTCAAGAACGGCAAGAAGACGTCCAAGGTCCGCAAGCTCTATCCCGGGTACGTCTTCATCCAGATGAACCTCTTCGACGAGGAGAAGAAGCTGCTCAACAAGCCGTGGTATTTCGTGAAGGAAGTCGCCGGCGTGATCGGGTTCGTCGGGGGAGAGCACCCGGCGCCGCTGCGCCAGGTCGAGATCGACGAGATCCGGGCCCGGATCGAGGCCGCAAACGGCAAGGAGGTCCCGAAGGTGCAGTACACGGTCGGCGAGGAGGTCAAGATCAACGACGGGCCGTTCGCCAACCTCAACGGCCGGATCGACGAGATCGACCCCGACCGCGGCAAGCTGAAGATTTCCGTCTCCATCTTCGGCCGGTTCACCCCGGTCGAGCTCGAATACTGGCAGGTCCAGAGGAGCGCGGAATAACCCCGGTCGCCCGGAACCCACTCAATAATGGCCAAGAAAATCCAAGGCTACATCCGTCTTCAGCTCCCCGCAGGCGCGGCCAATCCCGCCCCCCCGGTCGGCCCGGCATTGGGCGCCCAGGGCGTCAACATCATGGCGTTCTGCAAGGAGTTCAACGCCAAGACGAAGGATCAGAACGGCATGATCCTGCCCGTGATCATCACGGTCTTCTCGGACAAGAGCTTCACCTTCATCCTGAAGTCGCCGCCCGCGTCGGTCCTCCTGAAGAAGGCGGCCAACATCGCGAGCGGCTCCGCGAGGCCCAACCAGGACAAGGTCGGAAAGGTCAGCCGCAAGCAGCTGCTCGAGATCTACCGCCTCAAGCAGAAGGACCTCAACGCCAACAGCGACGAGGCCGGGATCCGGATCATCGCAGGCACCGCCCGCAACATGGGCATCGAGGTAGTCGACTGACGCTGCCCAGCAAATTTTGAAGCGGGAGTCCCTCCGGGGACGTTCGCACCGCAAGGAGAAAAACATGGAAAAACAAAGCAAACGTTATAGGAGCGCGCTGGTGGTCGCCGACCTCGCGAAGGACTACGCCCTTCCCGAGGCCGTCGAGATACTCTCGAAGTTCCCGAAGGCCAAGTTCGACGAGACCGTCGAGATTTCCCTCCGCCTCGGGGTCGACCCGACGGCGGGCGACCAGATGATCCGCGGCACAACGCCCCTTCCAAACGGTTCGGGCAAGAAGGTGCGCGTGCTCGTGTTCACCGACGACGCGAAGGCCGCCATCGACGCCGGCGCGGACCACGCCGGGCTCCAGGACGTCATGGCCAAGATCAACGAGGGCTGGCTCGACTTCGACGTCGCCATCGCGACGACCGAGGCGATGAAGACCGTGCGCACGATCGCGCGCGTCCTTGGCCCCAAGGGGCTCATGCCCAACCCGAAGAGCGGCACCGTGACCGACGACATCGTGGCCGGCATAAAGGCCGTCAAGGCGGGCCGCGTTGAGTTCAAGATGGACAAGACCTGCAACATCGGCGTCGGGATCGGCAAGCGCTCGTTCACCGCGGCGCAGATCCTCGAGAACGCAAAGGCGGTGCTTGACGCGGTCGGCAAGGCCAAGCCCGCCTCGTTCAAGGGCAACTACATCAAGAACGTCGCCATTTCCTCCTCGCAGAGCCCCTCGGTGCGGATCGCGTCCACCGAGTACGGCAAATACTAAACCCGGAGCCACGACCCATGAGAGCCGAGAAAAAATACCTTATCGACGAGGTCGAGACGCACCTCAAGAAGTCCGACTACGTCATCCTGGCCAACTTCACCGGCGTGACCGTGGCCGACGCCGCGGAGCTCCGGGCGAAGCTCGCCTCCGAGAAGGCCGAGTACCACGTGGTGAAGAACAGTTCGCTGCGCGTCGCCGCCAAGTCGCTCGGCCTGCCCGACATCGAGGGCGCGCTCATCGGGCCGACGGCGATCGTGGTCGGCGGCAAGAACTCCGCCGGCGTCGCCAAGATCCTGAAGCAGTTCTTCAAGGACAAGCAGAAGGTCGAGGTCAAGGCGGGTGTCCTCAGCAAGAAGCTCATCTCGTCGAAGGACGTCGCGCGCCTTGCCGACATGCCCTCGCTGGAAGTCCTCAGGTCGCAGCTGCTCGGGCTCATGAACCAGCCCGCGTCCGCGCTCGTCCGCGTCATCAACGCCGTCCCGCAGGGGCTGGTGAACGTCCTCCAGGCGAGGGTCCGCGCCGCCAGCTAGCACACAACCTTAACTCCAACCCATTTCAAGGGGCCCCAGCGGCCCCCCACGAAAGCCAAAATCAAACGCAGCAGGCTAGGGGATACGTCCCTTAAACGTGCCTAAAAATACGGGCCGCTATCCAGCAGCAAAAGATCACCATGAGCGACATCACAAAAGACCAAGTCATCGAGTGGCTTTCGAGCCAGTCGGTCCTCGAAATATCCGGCCTCGTCAAGGACCTCGAGTCCAAGTGGGGCGTATCAGCCGCTGCGCCCGTCGCAGCGGCCGCCGCCCCCGCGGCAGCCGCCGCGGCAGCCGCGCCCGCGGAGGAGAAGACGGAATTCACCGTCGTGCTCCTCGAGAGCGGCCCCAACAAGATCGGCGCGATCAAGGAAGTGCGCGCCATCACCGGCCTGGGCCTCAAGGAGGCCAAGGACCTCGTCGAGGGGGCCCCGAAGCCCGTCAAGGAGGGCGTCAACAAGGCCGAGGCCGAGGAGATCAAGAAGAAGCTCGAGGCCGCGGGCGCCAAGGTCGAGCTCAAGTAAATTGAGCCCCGTTGCTTGGCGATCAGCCATTTACACAATCCGGGTCACACGGGGCAGGCCGCGCTCGCGCACGGCCTGTCCTTTGCCTTTTTCCAATTCACAGATATGCTCGTTGCGCAGCCCTCCCAGTCCGGGGCAGCGCTTTGATTCTTTGCGTCCTTAATCCCAACGGGAATTTCCATGGCCGACCGCACCTCCACTGAACGCATCAACTTCGGCAAGCTCCGCGAAGTCATCCAGCCGCCCAACCTGATCGAGATACAGATCAACTCGTACCTCGAGTTCCTGCAGAAGGGCATCCCCGAGAAGCAGCGCAAGCCGCAGGGCCTGGAGGCCGTGTTCCGCGAGGTGTTCCCGATCCAGTCGTACGACGAGCGCCTGACGCTCGAGTACGTCTCCTATACGCTCGGCGAGCCCAAGAATTCCGAGATCGAGTGCATCCGTGAGGGCATCACCTATTCCGTCCCGCTCTACGTGAAGCTGCGCCTGCGCGAGGAGGACTTCATCAAGGACGAGGACATCTACATGGGAGAGATCCCGATGGTGACCGAGCGCGGCTCCTTCATCATCAACGGGGCCGAGCGCGTCGTCGTCTCCCAGCTTCACCGCTCGCCCGGCATCGCGTTCGAGGTCTCCCCGCACCCGAACGGAAAGCTGCTTCACAGCTTCCGCATCATCCCCGACCGCGGCACGTGGCTCGAGGTCCAGTTCGACAACAACGACCTCCTCTACGTCTACCTCGACAGGCGCCGCCGGCGCAGGAAGTTCCTGATCACGACGCTGCTCCGGTCGATCGGCTACTCGAGCGACATCGACATCCTCAACCTCTTCTACGAGATAAAGGACCTGAAGGTCTCGAAGGCCCTGGACCTGGAGAACGTCTCCACGCTGGTCCTGGTCGAGGACGCCATCGACGCCCAGAAGGGCGTGGTCCTGGCGCGCGCGTTCGAGCCCCTGACGAAGCAGATCGTCCGCACGTTCGAGAAGCACGACATCGCCTCCATACGCGTCATCGACACGGCGGTGGACGAGGGCGCCCTCATCCGCGCGCTCAAGAAGGACCCGACCCGCAACGAGGAGGAGGCCCTGAAGGAGATCTACAAGCGGCTGCGCCCCGGCGAGCCCCCGACGACTGCGAACGCGAAGGCGCTCCTCAAGAGGCTCTTCTTCGACCCGAAGCGCTACGACCTGGGCCGCGTGGGCCGCTACAAGGTGAACCAGAAGCTGGGCCTGAAGGCCGAGCTCGAGCAGCGCATCCTTGAGAGCGCGGACATCGTCGCCGCGACCAAGTACCTCGTGCGCCTGCGCAAGGGCGAGGGCGTCGTCGACGACATTGACCACCTCGGCAGCCGCCGCGTCCGCACCGTGGGCGAGCTCCTCGCCAACCAGTGCCGCGTGGGCCTCGCCCGCACGGAGCGCCTCGTTCGCGAGAGGATGACGATGTACGACCAGAGCGTCGACTCCATCACGCCGCAGAAGCTGATCAACCCGAAGGCGCTGACGACGGTCATCCGCGACTTCTTCGCGCGCAGCCAGCTCTCCCAGTTCATGGACCAGATCAACCCGCTGGCCGAGGTGACGCACAAGCGCCGCCTTTCCGCCCTCGGGCCGGGAGGCCTCAACCGCGAGCGCGCGGGCTTCGAGGTGCGCGACGTCCATCCGTCCCACTACGGGCGCATCTGCCCGATCGAGACGCCTGAGGGCCCGAACATCGGGCTCATCAACTCGCTCTCGACCTATGCCCGCGTGAACGAGTTCGGCTTCATCGAGACGCCCTACCGCACCGTCAAGGACGGCCGCGCGACAGACAAGATCGACTACCTGACCGCCGACCAGGAGGAGGCCAAGGTCATCGCCCAGGCCAATTCCGAGATCGACGACAAGGGTCACTTCATCGGCAAGGTCACCGTCCGCAAGGACGGCGAATTCCTCGAGGTGAGCGCCTCCGAGGTCGACTACATGGACGTCTCGCCGAAGCAGGTGATCTCCATCGCCGCCGGCATGATCCCCTTCCTGGAGCACGACGACGCGAACCGCGCGCTCATGGGATCGAACATGCAGCGCCAGGGCGTGCCGCTCCTCCAGTCGGAGGCGCCGTTCGTCGGCACCGGCATCGAGGAGCGGGTGGCCCGCGACTCAAAGATCGTGGTCGTCGCCGAGGAGGGGGGCATCGTCGCCTCCGTGGACGCGAAGCGGATCGTGATCACCAAGGACGGGGACATGCCCCGGTCGGTCAAGCACGACCCGAAGAACCACGTCTACGTGTACGAGCTGCGCAAGTTCATGCGCTCGAACAACCACACGTGCTTCAACCAGAAGCCGATCGTGAGGCGCGGCCAGAAGATCAAGACCGGCGACATCATCGCCGACGGCCCCTCGACCGACAAGGGCGAGATGGCGCTCGGGCGCAACGTCCTCGTGGCGTTCATGCCCTGGAACGGCTACAACTTCGAGGACGCGATCCTCATCTCGGAGAAGGTCCTCAAGGAGGACATCTTCACCTCGATCCACATCCAGGAATTCGAGGTCACGGCGCGCGACACCAAGCTCGGGCCGGAGGAGATCACGCGCGACATCCCGAACGTGGGCGAGGAGGCCCTGAAGAACCTCGACCACAACGGCGTCATCCGCGTCGGCGCCGAGGTGAAGCCGGGCGACATCCTGGTCGGCAAGATCACGCCCAAGTCCGAGACCGAGCTCGCCCCCGAGGAGAAGCTCCTGCGGGCGATCTTCGGCGAGAAGGCCGCGGACGTTAAGGACACCTCGCTCGTCGTTCCCTCCGGCGTCACCGGGATCATCATGGACGTGAAGGTCTCCTCCCGCATCGACAACGAGCAGGAGAAGCTCTCCCCGTCCGACCGCCGGCGCCAGGTCAAGCAGATCCAGGAGGAGTACAAGACGCAGATGGACAAGCTGCGCGAGGGCCTCACCGAGGCGCTCTCCAACATCCTGCTCGGCGAGAAGATCCCGCTCGACGTCATCAACGGCGAGTCGAGCGAGATCATCATCCCGGCGAACCGCAAGATCACCAAGACGCTCCTGCGCAAGCTCGCGGCCGTGTCCAAGCACGTCCAGATCGACCCGTCGCCCGTTCGGATCAAGATCATGGAGATCATCGGCTCCTACCAGACCAAGTTCGACGAGCTCGAGTCCGAGCGCGAACGCAAGGTCGGCGCGGTCGAGGCGGGGGAGGGCTCCGGAGACGGCGCCATCAAGCAGGTGAAGGTCTACATCGCGACGAAGCAGAAGCTCGACGTCGGCGACAAGATGGCGGGGCGCCACGGCAACAAGGGCGTCGTCGCGAAGATCGTGCCAGAGGAGGACATGCCCTTCCTGCCCGACGGAACCCCCGTCGAGATCTGCCTGAACCCGCTCGGCGTCCCCTCGCGCATGAACGTGGGCCAGGTGCTCGAGACGCACCTCGGCTGGGCCTGCAAGAAGCTCGGCATGAAGGTCGCGACGCCCGTCTTCGACGGGATACCCGAGAAGCGCGTCCGCGAGTACCTCCGCGAGGCCAAGCTCCCGTCCTCGGGCAAGAGCCCGCTCCTCGACGGGCGCACGGGCGAGAAAATCGACCAGGAGGTCGTCGTCGGCTACATCTACATGATGAAGCTCAACCACCTCGTTTCGCACAAGATCCATGCGCGCGCGGTCGGGCCCTACTCGCTCGTCACGCAGCAGCCCCTGGGCGGAAAGGCCCAGTACGGCGGCCAGCGCTTCGGCGAGATGGAGGTCTGGGCGCTCGAGGCCTACGGCGCGGCGCACACGCTCCAGGAGCTGCTCACCGTCAAGTCCGACGATGTCCAGGGCCGCACCAAGATCTACGAGTCCCTCGTCAAGGGGGACAACACGCTGTCGGCCGGCACGCCCGAGTCGTTCAACGTCCTCATCAAGGAGATCCAGTCGCTGGGCCTCGACATCAAGCTCCAGAAGCGCGACGCGCTGTCGTTCGCCTCCTAAAGCCGCCGCCCACCTCCAACACGCCTTACAGAGTCAGGGACACTAAAACGCCATGATCCAACCCTCAGAAACCGCCAGCAACACCCGTAGCGACGCCCGCACTGCCCTCGGCATGGAGGAGAGCCCGTTCGACTGCGTGTCCATCACCGTCGCCTCGCCGGAGACGATCCGCAAGTGGTCCAAGGGCGAGGTCAAGAACCCCGAGACGATCAACTACCGCACCTTCAAGCCCGAGCCGGGCGGCCTCTTCTGCCAGAAGATATTCGGGCCCGTGCGCGACTACGAGTGCGCCTGCGGAAAGTACAAGCGCATCAAGTACAAGGACGTCGTGTGCGACCGCTGCGGCGTCGAGGTCACGATCGCGCGGGTCCGCCGCGAGCGGATGGGGCACATCGAGCTCGCCGTCCCGGTGGCGCACATCTGGTTCCTGAAGAGCATGCCGAGCCGGCTGGGGCTCCTCCTCGACATGACCGCCCGCTCGCTCGAGCGCGTGATCTACTACGAGAACTACATGGTCGTCGACCCGGGCAAGACGCCGCTCGAGATGAAGCAGCTGCTCACCGACACCGAGTACCGCCAGGCCCTGGACGAGTACGGCGACGACTCCTTCGTGGCGAAGATGGGCGGCGAGGCCGTCCGCGACGCCCTCGTCAAGATGGACCTCGAGGCCACGGTCGCGGAGCTCCACGAGCAGATGCGCGCGACGCGCTCCAAGCAGATCAAGAAGAAGCTCTCCAAGCGACTGAAGGTCATCCAGGGATTCATCCACTCGAAGTCCCGGCCGGAATGGATGGTGCTCGAGGTGCTGCCGGTGATCCCGCCGGACCTGCGCCCGCTCGTCCCCCTGGAGGGCGGCCGATTCGCCACGTCCGACCTGAACGACCTCTACCGGCGCGTCATCAACCGCAACAACCGGCTGCGCAACCTGATGCAGCTGAAGACCCCCGACGTCATCATCCACAACGAGAAGCGGATGCTCCAGGAGGCTGTGGACGCCCTCTTCGACAACGGCCGCCACGGCCGACCGGTCACCGGGGCGGGCAACCGCCCGCTCAAGTCGCTTTCGGACATGCTGAAGGGCAAGCAGGGCCGCTTCCGCCAGAACCTCCTCGGCAAGCGCGTCGACTACTCCGGCCGCTCCGTCATCGTCATCGGCCCGGAGCTCAAGCTGCACCAGTGCGGGCTCCCGAAGAAGATGGCGCTCGTCCTGTTCGAGCCGTTCATCATCCGCCGGCTCAAGGAGCTCGGCTTCGTGCACACCGTGCGCGGCGCCCGCAAGATGATCGAGAAGCGCTCCCCCGAGGTGTGGGACATCCTCGAGGAGGTCACCAAGGGCCACCCGGTCCTCCTCAACCGCGCCCCGACGCTCCACCGCCTCTCGATCCAGGCTTTCGAGCCCGTGCTCATCGAGGGCGAGGCGATCCGCATCCACCCGCTCGTCTGCACGGCCTACAACGCAGACTTTGACGGCGACCAGATGGCCGTCCACGTGCCCCTCTCCCTGGAGGCCATCATGGAGTGCAAGCTCCTGATGATGGCGACCTCGAACATCTTCTCGCCCTCCTCGGG
>DATNLY010000091.1:0-2766 GCA_035602635.1 Opitutaceae bacterium
CGTAATTGGCAAGACGCTCGTCGAGATGGACCCGGAGATACTTGTGATCGTAAGGCTGAGGGAGGAGTTTGACCCGAGTATGACATTTACCATGCCTGGGGGATTCGCCGGGTTCACGCCCACGCTCCATGCGACCATGTCCGGCGCGCCTCCGGTCCCGGGCGTACCGACTCCTGTGAGCAGCACATCGAATCCGGGCTGTATGAGCGAACCGAGGCCGAGGTTGTCGCTGCTGAGCACTAGGCTGAGCCCCGTGGTGCCCGGGGCAGGCATCTCCAACGTTGCCCCGGCCATCATCGAAAAGGGGAACGTGAACCCCGCCGCAGCCGCATTGGCCATCACGCTCGTTAGAGCAACACTGTCGCAGGTCTTCAAGGTGTCCAATGAGCTCATCGGGTTTTGAAATCCGGTTGGGTAAGGACTGCCTCGGGCGCAGGAGGCCGCCACCAAAGACGCGCGCTAGTTGGTAAGCAAGGCAATTGGACCCGCACAATCGCGCCCTTGACACCCCCCCTTCCGTAGGGCACCTCAGTCAACTCTTAAACGCCGCGATACCATGCAACCCACCTTCCGCCCGCACCGCAAGAAACGAGCCCGCAAGATCGGATTCCGAGCCCGCAAATCCACCCGAGGCGGACGCAAGGTGCTCGCTTCCCGCCGCCGGAAGGGCCGCAAGCGGCTGACCGTCGTTTGATTCCGGGAAACGCGGCCTCCATGCGCTTCCGCCCCGGGCAGCACCTTCGCCGCCAGAGCGACATCCGGGCGGTCCGCGAGCAGGGAATCCGGCTGGACTGCAGGGCATTCACCGTGTGGTGGATGCCGCGCTCCGGCAGCCCGTCCGACCCAAGGGCTTGCTTCGTCGCATCGACCCAGGCGGTGGGCGGAGCGATCCATCGCAACCGCGCGAAGCGCAGGATGAGGGACATCTTCCGCAGGAACCAGGGCCTCCTTCCCAAGTCCTGTGACTTCCTGATCGTGACCCGCCGTTCGGTGAACCAGTGGCCGTTCGCCCAGCTTGAGCGCGCCTTCACGGATGCGTCCGGGCGGATCCGGGCCCAGGCGACGCCAAAGGCGACATGACAGGGCAGGTTTCAATGCCGACAGCCCGCGGGCCGGGAATCCCGGCGGGCGCCGCCGCGGCGCTCATCCGGATCTACCAGCGTACCGCCTCCCCCCTCCTGCCGGCCGTGTTCGGGGCGTCCTGCGGCTGCCGCTTCTACCCGACGTGCTCCCACTATGCGGCCGAGGCGGTGCGGGCACACGGGGTCCTCCGGGGCGGCTGGCTTGCGGCGCGCCGGATCGTCAAGTGCACGCCGCTCCACCCCGGCGGCCACGACCCCGTGCCTGGGGCCCCCGCCGGACAGGCCTGATCCCGTGGACAAGCAGAACACCCTCATCGGAATCCTGCTGCTCGTGGCGGCCGTCCTGGTATTCGTCTACGGCCAGAAGCACTCGCAGCAGCCCCCCTCCCCCGCCGAGATTCGGCACGAGGTGACGACGCAGGTCGCCACGGAGCAGGCGGCTCGGCCGGCCAGCATGGTGCCGGCGTTCGCAACCGCCCAGGCGGAGCACGCCGGGGCGGCGGTGACGAGGCTCGGCAACAGCTTCATCGAGGTGAGCTTCACGGATTTCGGCGGGGCGATCCGCGACGTCGCGTTCAAGAAGTACCCCGCGGCGCTGGGCAGGCCCGACCCGTTCATCTTCAATGAGCTGCATTCCGACCCGATGCTGGCGTTCGTCGACAAGCCCGGCATGGACCGCGCGACCCGCTACGCCCTCGTCTCGAGCTCGGACACCGACATCGTGTACCGCGCGGTCCTGGACGGCCGCATCGAGGTCACGCGCCATTACATCCTTTCGCCCGACAAGGCCGTCGCCACGGATCCCTACCTGATCCGGTGCGAGACGACGCTTCGCAACCTGGCCGCCAAGCCGGCCGACCCGATGCACCTGGCGCTTTCCATCGGGACAGCGGCGCCAAGCAACGCCCTGGACAACGGGATCCAGCTGACCACGGAGTACTCCAACGGCTCCGACCAGACTCTCGTGCGCCGCGCCTCCCTCGAGGCCAGCGGCGGGCTGCTCGGAATCGGCGCGCACGACGCCAAGGCGGAGATCACCGGCAGCGGCCCCGTCGTCTGGGCGACCGTCAAGAACCAGTTCTTCGTGTCCGTCCTCACCCCGGACCAGCCCGCTGCCAGCCTCGAGACGCGGCGGGTTAAGCTCCTGAACGAGCTGCCCGACGAGGACCGGCGGGCCTACGGGATAACGGGCCTGGTCGGCTTTGACGTGGCGCCGCTTCCCCCCGGGGGCGAGTCGACGATCGCCGGCAGCATCTATGTCGGGCCGAAGGAATACCCGAGGCTGTCGAACGCCGACGTCTTCAAGAACGACCAGGACCGGGTCCTGGACTGGGGCAACTTCGTCTTCCGGTTCTGCGCGGCGATCCTGATCACCGTGATGACCTGGATGCACGGCTGGACCCTGAACTGGGGCGTCGCGATCGTCCTGACGACATTCTCGCTCAAGCTCCTCTTCCTCCCCCTCTCGCTCACCGCGTCGCGCTCGGCAAAGCGGATGCAGAAGATCCAGCCCGAGATGAAGGTCATCCGGGAGAAGTACAAGGACAACCCCCAGAAGCAGCAGAAGGAGACCATGGAGCTTTTCAAGAAGCACAAGGTGAACCCGATGGGCGGATGCCTCCCGATGCTGATCCAGATGCCGTTCTTCTTCGCGTTCTACCGGATGCTCCAGAGCGCCGCCGAG
>DATNLY010000131.1:0-4052 GCA_035602635.1 Opitutaceae bacterium
GAGCCACAGATCGGCGCGATAGCCCACCGCGCCGGCGACCGGTTCCTCATCTGCTCCGACGGGATCGTCGACGGCCTCTGGGACCGACAGGTCGAGGAGATCGTCCGCGCCGCGGCCGCCCCGCCCGGACCTGGCGCCGCCCAGGAGCTCGTCGAGCAGGCGGTCCTCAACTCGGGCCGCGACAACACGACCGCGGTCGTCGTCGAGATCGCGGAGCCGGCGCGGGCCGATCCCGTGCCATGACCCTCCTTTTCGTCTACGGGACGCTCAAGCGCACCCACGAGAACCATCATTTCATGGCCGGCCAGGCCTTTGCAGGCGCGGCGCAGACACCACCCGGCTACACGCTGTACGACCTTGCGGGCTTTCCCGGCATGGTGCGCCAGGGCGACGATTTGGAAGGGGTCCGCGGCGAGGTGTGGTCCGTGGACGACGACTGCCTCGCCCGCCTGGACGAGCTCGAGGGCGTGGACGAGGGTCTTTACTCCCGGGAAACCGTTCCGCTTGGGAACCCCTTCGAGAAGGATCGCGTGGAGGCGTATCTCTACCTGAAGGACACGGGTGGCCGCCCGCGGATCGGCGCCGAATGGCCCCGCTGACAGGCCGTTGAAATGTCGCCGGTTCGGCACGAATATTGCAAGGTGCCTCCCAAAATGGACATACGCGGCAAAGCGACCAAGTCGCCCACCGCCTCCGCGAAGCCGGGCAGGAAGAAAGGGAAGCCGCGCGGGCAGGTTTCGGGACGCCGCGAGGCCGAGAAGGCGCTGCGCGCCTCGCGGCGCGCGCTCCTTGCGGCCGAGCGCAAGTACCGCGGCTTCTTCGAGAACGCGGTCGAGGGCGTTTACCAGAGCACGGTCGAGGGAAGGTACCTCGACGTGAACCCGGCGCTGGCGAGGCTCTACGGATACGCCTCGCCGGCGGAGATGATGGCGTCGATCAGCAACATAGCCCGGGACGTCTACGTCCAGCCGGACATGCGCCAGCGCTTCCAGGGGATGATCGAGGCCGACGGCGAGGTGCGCGACCTTGAGTACCAGGTCCGCCGGCGCGACGGCCGGATCCTCTGGATATCGGAGAACGCCCGCGTGCTGCGCAACCGGACGGGAAAGGTCCTCTACTACGAGGGCACGATCCGGGACGTCACGGCACTCAAGGTGGCGGAGGCCGAGGCGCTGAGCCTCGAGCGCCAGCTGCGCCAGGCGCAGAAGATGGAGGCCATCGGCACGTTCGCGAGCGGGATCGCCCACGACTTCAACAACATGAATGCGGCGATCTGCGGCTTCACGGAGCTTGCCCTCGAGAGCGCGCCCGAGGGCTCCCAGTCCCAGAAGTTCATGAGGGACGTCCTGGCCGTCTCCCACCGCGCGGCCGACCTGGTGCGGCAGATCCTCCTCTTCAGCCGCCAGACGCAGCCGGCGCGCAAGACCATACGCCTGTGGCTGGTCGTGGAGGAGGTGACGAGGCTGCTCTGCGCCACGCTCCCCCCGAACATCGAGATCATCAAGGAGTCGCTCGTCGCCGACGACCGGTCGGTCGCCGACCCGGGCCAGGTCCACCAGGTGCTGCTCAACCTCTGCTCGAACGGGATACACGCGATGCACGAGCGGGGCGGCCGCCTGACCGTGCGGCTCGAGGACGCGGCGACCGGCCCGGGCGGTGCCCCCGCCCAGGAACGGCGCCTGAAGCTGAGCATCGGGGACACCGGCCACGGCATCCCGGATGAGGTCAGGGAGCGGATCTTTGAGCCGTTCTTCACCACCAAGCCGGCCGGGCGGGGCTCCGGCCTCGGCCTCTCGGTCGTCCACGGGATCGTGAAGAACCACGGCGGGGAGATACAGGTGTCCAGCAGGGTCGGCGCCGGCACGACGGTCACGGTGCTCCTGCCGGCAGGCGCCGGTTGACGCGCGGGGATGCTCCCCTGGGCCAATTGGGGCCTCGCATGGACACTCCCCGGCGCCGTAGGCTCCGGATCCCCCACCCCATGCTGCGCAGGATCCTCCCCCTTCTCATCTGTGCCGCCGCGCTGGCCCGCGCCGCCAATCCCGACGTCTACCTCTTCACGTATTTCACGGGAAACGGGGAGGACGGGCTCCACCTCGCGTGGAGCCGTGACGGCTACCAGTGGTCGGCGCTGAACGGGGGCCGGAGCGTCCTGGCGCCCGCCGTCGGCTCCAAGGAGAAGCTCATCCGGGACCCCTGCGTGACCCCGGGTCCCGACGGCCTGTACCACGTCGTCTGGACCTGCGGCTGGTGGGACCGGGGGATCGGATACGCCTCGTCCAGGGACCTTGTCCACTGGTCGGCCGAGCAGCTGATCCCGGTCATGGCCGCCGAGCCCACGGCGCGCAACTGCTGGGCCCCGGAGATCGTCTGGGACCCGGTGCGCTCGGATTACATGATCCACTGGGCGACCACGATCCCCGGCCGCTTCCCGGAAACCTCGGGCTCCTCGGAGGACCGGCTCAACCACAGGATCTACTTCACGACGACCCGGGATTTCAGGGCATATGCGCCGACCCGGCTGCTCTACGATCCCGGCTTCAGCGAGATCGACGCGACGTTCCTGAACGCCGACGGGCATCTCTACCTCGTCATCAAGGATGAGACGGTGAACCCCCCGAGGAAGCACCTGAGGATGGCCGCCGCCGACAGCTATGAGGGTCCCTTTCATGCACTCTCCGCGCCCATCTCACCCGCGGGCGTCTGGGCCGAGGGACCCACGGCCCTCATGGTGGGGGACACCGCGGTGGTTTATTTCGACGCCTACATGCTGAAGAGGTACGGGGCCGTCCGCTCGCGCGACCTGAGGACCTGGGAGGACGCCAGCACGCTCCTCCACGTTCCCGGGGAGGGCGGGCCCGGGCGCATGCGCCATGGGACGGCGATCCGGGTTCCCTACGCGGTCGTCGCGCCCCTGGTCTCCCCGTAGCCGTTGGTGCGGTCTTCCCCCGCGAGCGCCCGCGTCACACCGGGCGCTGAAGCGACCGGGGGTCTTCCCCCGCCCTGAGCGAAATCCCGGCGCCCTCGCGGCCGAGTTCCAGGCACTCGAACAGGTTGCGCACGCACTGCCCGAGCCGGTCGAAGCCAAATCCGCCGCCCTCGATCTGGTCGACGAGCTGGCGGCCGAGCACGGCCGCCCTGTCGCGAACCTGGATCCCCAAGTCGCCGGCCGGGTTCTCGTCGAGCTCCATGCACGGCGCGAGGAGTTCCAGGAGGTCGGCGGCCGTCCGGCGGGCCGCCGCCTCGGCGCCGTCCGCCGCCCCCCGGGCCGGAAGGATGAGCACGATGCGCCGCGCAATCCTCCCCGCGTGCGGAAGATTGAGTGCAACCTGGAAGAAGGGCCGGTTGTCGGACCCGTGGGCGCTTTCCTTGCCCGTCATCGCGCCGATATGCCCTGCCAAAATCAGGCATGCAAGACCACAAGGGGTCCCGAGCTCCCCAGGGGCTAGTGGTCGACGCTGTCCCGGGGCGGCGGGGACGCCATCTCGTCCGGCAGGAGGTCCTCCAGCGGAGCGGTTCCGTCCGCCCGCGTGATGGTGAAGTATCCCCGCAGGCGAATATCCTCCGAGGATGCGCCCACCATGACCGTGAAGCGCCCCGGCTCGACCGTCCAGTGGCCGTCGCGGTCGTAAAGCTGCAGGTCCGCGGGCTTGAGCTCAAAATGGACCGTGGCCGTCTCACCCGGGTCCAGGTGCACGCGCGCAAAGCCGCGCAGCGTCTTCTCGAACGTCGTCACGCTGCTGTAGTCGTCGCGCACGTAGAGCTCGACGACGTCGTCGCCGGCCACCTGCCCGCTGTTGGTGACGTCGCAGGACACGGCGATCATGCCGGCCGGCCCCTGGCGGCCCGGCGCCACGCGGAGGTTCGAGTAGCCGAAGGTCGTGTAGCTCAGCCCGAACCCGAAGGGATAAAGCGCCCCGTCGACCATGCCGGCGTCATGGGACTGGGAGCCGGGCCGCGCCGGGAAATTGTACGGTATCTGGCCGACCGACCTCGGGAAGGTGATCGGCAGGCGCCCGCTCGGGTTGGTGTCGCCCGCCAGGACGTCGGCC
>DATNLY010000133.1:0-6962 GCA_035602635.1 Opitutaceae bacterium
CGCCTCTCCGCCCAGTCATGCCAGGCCCCCGCCTCGTCCGCGAGGCCGAGGCCGTGCAGCTTCCCCCTCTCCTCGGCGGGAGGGGCGTCGATCCTCGTCCAGAACCCCCCCGCGTCCGGCCCGAGCGAGATGAACTCCCCGGAGGCGACGAGACGGGGGCGGTCCGCGGGCAGCGGCCTGAACGTCGTGAACTCGCCGCCTCCCTCGCGCCTGCAGAACACCGCCGCGTCGGCCGCCCGGCGCAGGACGTTGCCCGCGAAGTGCAGCGGAGCGGCGCGAAGGGCCGCGAGCGCCGGCTGGCGGAACGAGTCCACGTAGCGCACCTCGCCGAGCGCGGCGTACCGGTTGAACTCCGCGGTGTCGAAGAAGGGCAGGCGCCTCAGGACCGTCTCCATCCTCGGGAGCCCGTCGGCCGAGTCCACGTTCGCGAGGTGGAGCTCGAACCAGAAGTTAGACTTGAGGGGCACGAAGCGGCCGAGCGCGGCCGCGTTGCGCGCGGTCCAGGCCCCGACGCAGACCGCGCAGGCCGCCGCCGCCGCGAGCGGCAGCGCGAGGCGCCGGGCGTCCCCCCGGAAGGACCAGGCAAGGGCGAGAAGCACGATCCCAGTTGAGAGCGCGAGCCCGGCGTTGTCGAGCGGGGCCAGCGCGGCCAGGCACACGAGCGCCGCGGGGCCCCTCGGCGCCGGGGAGCGGCGGGTCTCCAGCGCGGCCCAGAGGAGTGCCGCCGAGAGAAGGATGTCGAGCCACGCCTCGCTCAGGACCGCGAGCGGGCCGCCGGGAACCAGCGCGCAGTAGGCGACGAACGCGGCGGAGGCCGCCCCCCGGGCCCAGCCGCCGTGCGGGCCGAGCGCCGAGAGCAGGAGCAGGTTGGCGCAGACGAGGCCGGCGGCGGAGAGGCCGAGCAGCGCCCAGGCGGAAGCCGCCGTCTTCACCCCGAAGGCCTCGAACACGGCCGCCTCCACCCAGACCGGCAGGGGCGAGACCCATGCCGTCGCGCCGGTCCCGCCGTCAAACGGGTCGCTGAAGCCGCGTCCCTGGACGAGGGCGGCCGCGACGTTCCCGGGCTCCGCCCAGTTGAACATCCCCGGGGCGAGCCCGTGCAGGTTGCGGGCGAGCGCCGCGCCCGCGATTCCCAGGAGTCCCAGCAGTGCGAGGAGCCGGAATTGACGCATGGCGCCCCGGTCAGCGCCTCGGCGGCTTGATCAGGTAGATGGGCCGCTGCTTCACCTCGTCGTAGACGCGGCCCAGGTACTCGCCGAGGACGCCGATCCCGATAAGCTGGACGCCGCCGAGGAAGGTGACGAGCGAGACGAGCGTCGTGAACCCGGTCGTCGCGGTCTCCACGCCCAGCAGGCGCTTGACGATGAAGTAGAAGCCGAGCGCGAAGCCGAGGGCGCTGACCATCATCCCGGCGTACGTCAGGATCCGAAGGGGAAGGTAGGAGAAGCTGAAGAAACCGTCCACGGCGTACCGGAAGAGCCGCCTGAGGGTCTGCTTCGGCTTCCCGGCGGCCCGCTCCTGGCGGTCGTAGGCGACGTCCGCGGCGGCGAAGCCGATCCATGCGCGCAGGCCCGGGAAGAACCGGTTGCGCTCCGGCAGCCGCGAGAACGCCTCGAGCGCGGGCCTTCCCAGGAGGCCGAAGGTCCCCGTGTTCGCCTCGATCGGGATGTCCGTGATCCGGCTGAAGACGGAGTGGAAGATGTCGAAGCCGAGCCGGCGGGCGCCCGTCTCCTTGCGCGACCGGCGGACGGCCCGGACGACCTCGGCCCCCGAGGCCCATGCCGCCACGAGCATGGGGATCACCTCCGGGGGGTCCTGCAGGTCGGCGTCCATCGTCACCACGGCGTCGGCAGCGGCCGCGTGGGCGAGGCCGGCCGAGAGCGCGCTCTGGAAGCCGAAGTTGCGCGACAACTCGACCAGCTCGAACCGGGGGTCGCGGGCGCCCTGCGCCCGGACCAGGTCCGCGGAGCGGTCCCGGCTCCCGTCGTTCACGAACACCGCGCGCCAGTCGTTCCCGCAGGGGGCGCCGAAGAGCGCCTCCAGGCGGGCGAACAGCTCCGGAAGGACGGACTCCTCGTTGAACACGGGGATCACGATGGCGACGGTCGGTCTTTGGGCTGTCATTTTCTATTCGGGATCGGCCGGCGAGCGGCGGGCGCGAAGCAGGGCCATGCAGAATATCGCGGCCAGGAGCGCCAGCACAAGCGCTGGGGGAGCCGGCAGAATGTCTGCAAAATATGGCATTTGGGCGATGATTTTCTCGTCCAGGTTGGCCTGCGCCACCCCGCTGTAGGTCCTGGCGACCTCGGCGAGGGGGCGCGCCGGGGAGAGCCACCGGTCAATGGCGAAGTCCTCGACCGCGAACTGGAGCGCGATCCCGAGGCAGAAGTCGACCGCCCAGCCGGCGATGAGCGCGGTCCTCCAGCCCCGCCCGAGCCGGTCCCACCTCGACGCGAGGAAGGCGACCCCGAGGAGCACCACCGACTGCAGGCAGATGTGGGTGATCCCGTAGTGCTCGCGGTCCCCGTACACGGCGACGCTGCCAGCCACAAAGCCGGCCATGGCCAGCGCCCAGAAGAGCCGGTTGCGGGCGGCCGACGCCCTCGACACCCGCCATCCCTCGCGCGCGGCCGCGAGCCAGCCGACGCACCCCAGGGCGAGCGGGAGATTGACCTGGTAGAGGATGAAGCACTGGTCGCGCAGGGCGCCCCACGGGCTTGACTGCCTGAGGAGGGTTCCCTGGAAGCCCCGGACCTGGGGGGGGAGGAGCGTGTCCCTCAGGTTGAGGGCCACCTTGACCAGGTGGCTTCCCTGCCACTTGCCGAGCGTCGTGATGCTGGAGTTGGAGAGGAACGTGCCCCCCCATCCGTACCCGGCGACCGACCAGATGAACCAGGGGGCGAGGACGCACGCCCCCGCGAGTGCCGCCGCCGCGGTCATGGCCGGGTAGGGGGCCGCCCATCCGCGCCGCCAGCCCATCGCGAGCCAGAGGAGCGCGAGCGTGGCCACGTAGGGCCCGGCGGAATAATGCGTCAGGACAGCGCCCGCGAGCGAGAGGGCGCACACGACCAGGGACCTGCCCTGCTCCGGGCCGCCGTCCCGGGCCCGCAGGAAGAAATAGAGCCCCGTCAGGATGAAGAACACCGCCGGGAGCTTCGTCCACGGATACGTGGCGTTCTGGAGGAACAGGGGGTTCAGCATCAAGGCGACGGCCGCTACCCGGGTGGCCCGCGGGCCGCCGAACCGCCCGGCAAGGAGCCCCACGGGCAGGAACGCGAGGCTGCCGAGGATCGCCGAGACGAGCTGGTAGTGCGCATAGTCCTCTCGGGTCATGCGCATGAACGCCGCCGTCAGCACGTTGGCGAGGGGCGGCCTTGCGGGCATCTGGAACAGGCCGATGAAGAGCCGGTCCGCGGGCCATTGCCGCAGGAAGAAGTGGGCCCGCTCCCAGTGCTCGAACGAGTCGCCCGTCCACGCACCCCCGGAGTGGGACCTGACGAACGCGAGCCACCCCACGCACCAGCCGGTGACGATCAGCTGGCCGGCGAGGAGGTCGCGGGCGCCGGGGTCCCGCGCAAGCCCGGCGGCCCCCCGCGGGTTCGCCGCGGTGAAGGCGACGCCCGCGGCGGCGAACGCCGGCAGGAGGGCGTACGCCCAGAGCGGCGCGCCCGAGACGAAGACGGCCCACGCGAAGCCCCAGGCCGCGATCAGCGAGAGGGCCGCCCCGGCGACGACGGACTCGGCCGGGCCCAGGCGGAACAGCCCGACGAAGTTCAGCGAAATGCCGAAGGTGACGCCCAGGACCAGGAGGATGCAGACGAGCGTGTCGACGATCATGGGGGGAGGGCCCCGCTAGGCCATGGCAACCGGCGCCCGATGGCAATGATCTCCGCGCCCCTGGCCGGCCGGGATCAGCCCAGGTTGTACTTGAGGATCGCCCAGATCGCCCGGAACCCGTCGCGCCAGCCGATCTTCTTCCCCTCGGCGTAGGTGCGCCCGTAGTAGCTTATGCCGACCTCGAAGATGACGACATGCAGGCGGGCCACCTTGGCCGTGATCTCCGGCTCGAAGCCGAACCGGTCCTCCTCGATCGTTATCTTTTCCAGGACGTCCCGGCGGAACACCTTGTAGCAGGTCTCCATGTCGGTGAGGTTCAGGTTGGTCATCATGTTGGAGAACAGGGTCAGGAACTTGTTGCCGACCATGTGCCAGAAGTAGCACACGCGGTGCGGCTCGCCGCCCATGAACCGCGACCCGAACACCACGTCGGCCCGGCCCTCGAGGATCGGCTGCATCAGCTTGGCGTACTCGGTGGGGTCGTACTCGAGGTCGGCGTCCTGGACGATGACCGCGTCCCCCGTCGCGGCGGCGAAGCCCGTCCGGAGCGCGGCTCCCTTGCCCATGTTCGCGTCGTGGTAGATGACCCTGTCGACCATCGGCTCAAGCTGCGTGCGCAGGAGGTCCCGGGTGCCGTCGCGCGAGCAGTCGTCGACCACGATGATCTCCTTCTCGGGGTACGGCGACCTGCGCACCCGCTCGATGATAGTCCTGATGGTCTTGGCCTCGTTGTAGCAGGGAATGACGATCGAGAGCTTCATCCGGGAAGGGCGCCCACAATGCAATGCGGCCGCGGCCAACGGAAGCTTTTATCGGCCCGGCACGGGCAGGGGGCCGAGGGCCTCCACCCAGGCGTCCGCGGTGCCCGGCGACCCGCGGGTCGCAACCCAGGGCTCGAGCCGCGTCGGGTCAAAGAACCTCGCCGTGTGCGCCGCCGCCCCGCCTCCGGCGGCGACGATCCCGAAGCGCGTCCGCAGGTCGTCCCTGAGCGCGGGGTCGGCGACCGCGTCCCACCATGGGCTCTGGGGCGGCGGGTAGAGCCAGGGCGCGTCGATCCTGGCGACGATGAGCCCGCCCGTGATGGGCACGGGCGGCGTCGCCGCGACACGGGTCAGGAAGTTCTCGGCGAAGACGAGGCGCGCGTGCCCCGGGTCCGTCCTCTCGAGGATAAGCTGGTTCATCATCCCCTGCCGCCCGCTCGAAAGGAGCACCGTCTCGCTCCCGTCCGCCGACGGCAGGACCCTTATTGCGAGCGCAACCGGGCCAAAGACCGCCCCCTGGCTCCGGGCCGCCCACAGGCTCGGATAGTCGAGGAGGTGCGCCGCGGACGCATACACGGACGGATTCTCCCTCCTGAACAGGATCCTCTGCTCGGCGGACGCGAGCGCCACGTAGGCGACCGTCCAGGCGCCGGCGCAGATCGCGAGGAGGCGGGCGACATTGCGGAGGGAGCCGCCAGCCGACCCGCCGAGGATGGCCATGAGGCCGATTGCCGTCGTCACCGTGGCGCCCGCGAAGAGCTCGGTCGTGTAGCGCGTCACGGCTCCGGCGAAGCAGAAAAGGATGAGCGCCGCAAAAACCGACGAGAGCGCCGCCGCGACGATCGTGCGCCGCAGCGCGGCCGCTCCCGGGTCGCGGCGGTTTCCCCAGGCCCATGCCAGCGCGGCCAGGGATGCCAGCTGGACGGGGATCGCGACCAGCGCCCCGTGCACCTCGTCGATCCCGAGGTGGCCGGCGGGCTCGCCGCCCGGGGGCACGGCGAGGACGAACGGGAAGTAGGGGCTCAGGTCGGGGAGCCCGAGGAGGTAGACGCCCGCGTTGTACCGGAAGTAGCGCAGGCTGAAATGCACGATGCTCCTCTCGTCGGTGCCCCAGAGCTGGTAGCTCTGGCCGAACTCGAGCGGGTTTCCGAACCGGGCGGCGTTGTAGGCCAGGAGGGCGAGGCCGCCCGCCGCCGCGACCGCGGCGGCCAGCGCCAGCCGGCGGCCGGCCGGGCGCCGAAGGTCGAACATGAGGGCGATGATCGCCGCTCCCGCGAAGAGGGACGTGGGGCGGGAGCCCAGCATGAGGGCGACGGCGGCCCCGGCCGCGAGCGCCCAGCGGCGTCCGTCGTCGGAGTCCAGGCACCGCCACAGGAAATAGAGCGCCCACCACAGGCATGCGCACGCGGAGGCGATCGGGAGCTCCCACACGTCCGGCCGGCGCAGCGTGACCGGAAGCCACGAGGCGCAGGTCGCGACCACGAGGATGGCGCCGGCGGCGAGGGGCGACAGCCCGGGAAAATGCCGGCGGCGGACGCCGGCGATCAGGAGCGCGAGCGCGGCCAGCCCCCCGGACGCGAAGGCCGCCACCGCGAGCCTCTGCGGCAGGTGATGGCCGAATGCGAGCTTCCAGGGGAGCATGAGGAGCACCGGGGTGGGGCCGAAGTAGAGGTAGAACCTTCCGCGGTACAGGCTCGCGTCCGGCAGCCTCCACGGCCCGTTCTGCGCCGGGTCGTACGGGTCGCGCAGGCGCAGGAGCTCGGGGGCCGGCTGGACGGACAGGCTCGCCTGCCCCTTCAGGAAGCCGTCGACCAGGTATTCATAGTGGTGCCAGGCGTCGCCGCGGTCCCCCTCGAAAATGCGCGCGCCGTCCGCGATCCAGAAAAGCAGCGCGGCGCAGGCCGCGAGCGCCGCCCAGAGCGGGGCATTTGCCTGGATCGGGCGGTGTCCGGGCGGGTTCATGGGCTCCGGGCGGCCGGGCCGATGGACTCCACATAGGGCGAGCCGGGCCCGGCCAGCGGGAGGGTATTGATCGCCGGCTCGAACCCAACGGGATCGAGGGAGCGGGTTGAATGCACCTGCACGGAGCCCGAGTCCCATCGGATCGAGAAGAGGGTCTGGCGTTCCTGTGCAATGGAGGGGTCCAGGCCGTCCCAATAGGGATGGGCCGGCGGAGGGTACAGCCAGGGTGCTTCCAGGCGGACATGCAGCAGGCCGCCGCTTACCGCGATCTTGGGAGACGCCAGGACCTGGTGGTCGTTCTCCAGGAGGACAAGCTGGACGTTGGCACCGTCGATCCGATTCAAGAATAGCCGGTTGACCATTGCGGGTCGTCCGCTTGCGGCGAGCACCGTCGTCGACTCG
>DATNLY010000165.1:0-5328 GCA_035602635.1 Opitutaceae bacterium
CCAAGCCGGTCGGCGATGACGGCCATCGCCCGGAGCTCCCTGATCAGGTACGATGCCAGGTCGGCGCCCTCGACCGTGAAGGAGGCAAGCTTGCCACCGCGGCTCCACTGGTTGTCCGTGCCCGCGGCATCGGCCGAGTTCCACACCGGCAGGCCGTTCTTGTCCGAGTCATACGAGAACCACTTGTCGATGTACTTGCGGAGCCGGTCGTAGTAGTTGCCGCGGACCCATTCGTAGTCGTTCTGGCTCTGCCTGGCGCCAAGGACAACCAGCTGGGCCAGGAACGGCTTGAAGTGCTGGCGGTCGCGCTTCTTGATCAGGCTGCGGTTGATGTAGCCGTCCGGCTCCTGGCGGTCCAGGAACTCCTTCAGGTTCGTGAAGCAATAGGGCCAGACGCCGTAATACGAGAGGTAGAGGTTCTCGAAATAGAGGTCCCAGTCGTAGAACTCGTTGTAGGGATACCCGGTGAGCAGCGTGCCCTTTATGCCGGGCATCCTCCGCAGGCCGTGCGCCAGGATGTCGTTGTTCACCGTCGTGAGACGGCCGGACAGCAGCTCGAAATTCGCAGCCCCGATGGCCCGCTCAAATTCACGGCCGCCGGAACTTGCCGGATACGCCGGCGCCGCCGGGGCGGCATTCGGCGCGAGAGTCTGGGCCATTCCTATCCGGCCGGCCGCGGCGAGTCCTGCAAGCGCTCCGGAACCTTGGAGAAAATCTCTTCGAGTCATCATCTTGGGGTGGGGTTGCCCTGATGGGGATAGGGAAAGCGCCGGCTCGGTCAAGCTCCGCAGGGCGGGACCGCCCGGGGCGTTGACAGCCGCTTGGCGGTGGTGCAATCGATTGCCTTCCATGACAAATGACCCGATTCGATGGGGGATCCTCGGTACGGCCCAGATCGCGAGGAAGAATTGGCAGGCGATCTACAACACGGGCGACGCGACCGTCACCGCGGTCGCCAGCCGCGACCTGGCGCGCAGCCGGAAGTTCATCGCGGAGTGCCAGAGCGCGCGGCCCATGGCGTCCGTTCCCGACGCCTATGGGAGCTACGAGGAGCTGCTTGCCGCCAGGAATGTCGACGCGGTCTACATTCCGCTGCCCACCTCGGTCCGCAAGCCTTGGGTCATCCGGGCGGCCAAGGCGGGCAAGCATGTGCTCTCCGAGAAGCCCTGCGCGGCGACGGCCGCGGACCTGGAGGAGATGCTCGAGGCCTGCCGCGCGGGCGGCGTCCAGTTCATGGACGGCGTGATGTTCGACCACAGCCTGCGGATGCCGGCGATGCGGAAGGTGCTCGATGACGGCGTGAGCGTGGGCTCGATACGCAGGATCACCTCGGCCTTCTCCTTCTGCGCCCCGGCCTCGTTCTTCGAGGGCAATATCCGCGCCGACGCCGCACTTGAGCCCCTGGGGTGCCTCGGAGACCTGGGATGGTACTGCATACGCCTCACCCTGTGGGCGATGAACTGGCAGATGCCGCGGGACGTCTCCGCGCGCCTCATCTCCCACGCGGGCGGCCCCGGGGCCAACCCGGTCCCGGTCGACCTTTCCGCCGAGCTCCTGTTCGACAACAAGGTCTCCGCCGGCTTCAGCTGCTCGTTCACGACCGGCCTCCAGCAGTGGGCGGTCGTCAGCGGGACCGCCGGCCAGCTGAAGGTGCCCGACTTCGTCCTTCCCGCCGCGGGCGACGGGCTGGAGTTCAGCGTCGTCGAGTCCGACCTGACGGGCGAGGACATCGACCCGAAGGTCAGGGTGGGCACCCGGCGCTTCGCGGTGGCCGAGCACGGCGACGGCCATCCCACGGCGCAGGAGACGCGCATGTTCCGCGACTTTAACGCGCAGATCCGCCTGGGCTCCCTCAACAAGTCGTGGCCGGAAATCTCGATGAAGACGCAGAGGGTCGCGGATGCGTGCTACTCCGCCGCTGTGTCGGCCTCCGCGAGGGCGTGACCTTTCCCGCGCCGGGTCACGATTCAGCCTGTGGGTGCCGGATCTGCGCTGCCCCGGGGATCCTTTGGGCACGAGCAATCCGTGACCAATTCAAAAAGGCTCTCCACCTGCTCCCTGTCCATATCCTCGAAAAGCGATCTCCGGCTCCCGGACGAAATCGCGGTCAATCTTCGGAACGGGCAGCTTTCCGTGTACCCCGCCCTCGGGCAGACGTTGCAGAGCGAATCAAGGGCTGCGACAAGGGCCTCGGGAATCTTTTCGCGGCTCATTTCCGTTCGACTTGACGGACATTGTGCCCTCTTGGCTTGGGAGTCAGGGGCATTCTTCGTGGAGGCGACCGCAAGCTACCGCCGGCGGGCACCGTTGTCGATAACGCCGTTTAATTAATTCTACGTACGGAAGTCGCAACGGGCAGCCACTCGGTGCGAGGCCGCCCATGTTTCCCTTGAAAGGAAACATAACCAATTGAGAAATAGCATCTTGTTGGCGCAACGAGCGGGCATTTGGATTCAGGGCGAAGCGAATCCGCTCGGCATTTTCCAGTCCTGGAATCGCCGGCCAAGGGCCGGCCTTAATTCCGGGAGGCCGCCGCGTCCAAATTTGAGACCCTCAACAGCACAACGCCATGCGGGGCGACCAGGGCGCCGTAGCCGCTCCCGAAGGTCCCCAGGTCGCGCTGGCGCCAGAGGTCCCGCACAATGTGCGGGCCTGATGTCCCCAGGTCCGGCCACCGGGCCGTCACCGTCGCGCCATTGGGCCCCAGATTGAACAGGCCGACGGCCCAGGAGCCGTCCTCAAGCGGCTTGGCATAGACACGCAGGTCTCCCTCGCCCGAGACCTGCGTGGCGGGCCTGCACAGCGGATCCTGGTCGACGGCGAGCACCTCGTCGTTCGTCAGCAAGCCGATGGTGAACGGGTCCAGCTTTTCCAGGTCGCACCCGATAAGCAGGGGAGTGCCGAGCAGGCACCAGAGGCTGATGTGGGAGTATTGCTCGTCGGACGTGAGATTGGTGGGATGCGGGGCCCCCCAGCCGACGTGGCCGATGACGAGCATGTCCGCATCGTTATAATGGCCGGGGGACTGGTATTGGGCCCAGGGGCCCTGCGAAAAGCCTATGCCCACCACGCGGCTCCACTTGTCGTTTATGTCGTGAGTCGTGCGCCAGGACTGAGCGAGCGGCGCGAGTCCGCCGATGATGCCGAGGATGTTCCCGGCGGAATTGTTGGAGAGGCTCAGCACGATGTCCCTGCCCGTGCTTCGCAGGGCCGCCGCCATGGCGGCCGTGTTGGCCGCGTCCACGGGGCCCCAGTCGTACTTGAGGTAGTCGACGCCCCAGGCCGCCCACTGCCTGGCGTCCTGCCCGGCAAAGCTGTACCTGCCCACGGCGTAGGGCAGCACGCCCTGGTTGCGCGGGGCGGCGGCTTGGAACGAGGCGCCCGCCCGGCCATCGGGGGTTTCCGCGGAGCCCCCGAGGAAGCCGGCGTAGGACTTGGTCCACGGGGTCGAGTAGATCCCGAACTTCAGCCCCATGGCGTGGATCGCGCCGGCCAGGGCCGCCATGTCGGGGAACTTCTCGTTGGGCCCGAGGGCGCCCAGGGGGCCGCCGCGCAGGCCCTGCCAGCCGTCGTCGATATTGATGTAGGTCCATCCGTGCTGGTCGAGGCCCGCGGCGACCATGGCGCGGGCGGATCGCAGCACCTTTTCCTGGCTCACCTCCTTCCCCCAGCAGTTCCAGCTGTTCCAGCCGAGCGGGGGCGTGAGGGCGATGGCCTGGCCGGAGACAAGCCGCAGGCGCCTTTCATCCGCGCCAAGTGCGTTCTCGGCGCGCAGAGTGACGATGAACTCGCCGGGGGAATCCAGGCGGCCCGTGATCCGCCCGGTGGCCGGATCGAGTGCCAGGCCGGCGGGCAGGTTTGCGGCGGAGAACCGCATCGGCCGGCTCCCGGAGGCGGGAACCGAGAAAAGGAACGGGGAGCCGGGTCGAACGCCGAAGACCGCGGGGCCGTTGATTCGCGGGGTGGGCGGGGGCGGAGGCGTGAGGATCGCCGCGGCGGTCGCCTGCGGGGCTGGGGCCTGAGGCGTTGGCGCAACCCCCTGTCCGGCTAGCCCTCCGGCGGCCAGCACGAACACGGCACTGATGAGCGGGCGCTGGATCTTCATGGCGGGGCGGCCGGCCCGACAATCGCCCCACAGGGATGGGCGCGGCAACCTGAAATCCGCGAGCGTCCCGTCATCGATGCCCGGCGAACGCAGGTTCCCTCCGTCGCCCCCAGATCGTTTCACCCGGGCCCGTCAGTACAGATGGCGATAGTAGACGATGCGCTGCACCGCCCAGAAGAGGCCGATCGCGGCGATGGCCAGCGAGCAGGGGATCGCCACGCGCGCGCGGAACCAGGGCCGGTTCCGGAACCAGCCGACCGCCAGGAATGCGAGCAGGATGATGAAGAGCTGGCCCGCATCGACCCCGAAGTTGAACCCGAGGAGCGCGACGAGGAACTGGTGCTTCGGGAACGGGACCTCGCTCAGGCTGCTCGCGAACCCAAGGCCGTGGATGAGGCCGAAGCTGAACACGATCGCGAGCCGGCCGATCCCGAGACGGGGGCTGAACACGTTCTCCAGCGCGATGGTGGCGATCGAGAGGGCGATGGCGGGCTCGACGTACTTGCTCGGCAGGCTGAAGACGCCGTAGATGGACAGGAACAGGGTGGTGGCGTGGGCGACGGTGAATACGGTCGTCTGGGAGAGCAGCTTCCGCCATGTGATGCCGAGGAAGAAGAGCGCGAGGACGAAGAGGATGTGGTCGGTGCCCTCGGGGACGATGTGCCGGAAGCCCAGCCGCAGGTACATCGCGAGCTGCCGGGGCCACGGCATGGAATCGACATCGAGCCCCCGGGCCCGCGGCGCCGCGGCAGTGGAGGCCTGGGCCGATGCCGCCCGGGGGGCATCGTCAGCCCAGTAGAACGGGTCGCTCTCGGTGGAGGTGTCCTCGATCCAGCAGGTGTCCGAGATATGGGCCGAGGGGATCTGCACAATGAATGCGACCGGATAGTCGACGATCGCGCCGGGGGGGACGATGAGCCTCAAGGGCTCCCTGCCCGCGGGCAGGACGGCGACGAGATCCAGCGTCGTGAAGTGATCCGTCGCCGGGTCGAGGAACTCCGCCTGGGAAAGCCGCGGGAGGCTGAACCGCTGCAGGACGAGCCGCAGGCGCTCGCTCCCCACGTAGAGCTGGAGGCCATCGAGAACGCCGGGCAGCAGCCGGTCGACGGCCGCGCGCTGCGGGCCGGGCTTGGCCTCCGTCAGGGCGTAGTAGCCCTCGGGCGACCCGATCGTGTTCGTCAGGTCGATGTCGATCTTCACGCCGACCATCCCGGGCCGGTCGA
>DATNLY010000222.1:0-2784 GCA_035602635.1 Opitutaceae bacterium
GGAGGACAAGGCCGGCCCCTTCAGCGACCAGGAGCTCGTCGTGAAGCTCCAGGAGAAGGGGATCAATATCGCGCGGCGGACGGTCGCCAAGTACCGCGAGGAGCTCGGGATACTCCCGAGCAACCTGCGCCGCGACTACAAGTAGGCCCCGGGCTCCACCCGCAGCGCCGAGCCCGCGAAGCGCGCCGCATCGTCCGCGTCCGCCCATGCGGTGAACGCGATCATCGCCGCGTTGTCGCCCGTGTGCCGCGGCTCGGCGGCCAGGAAGCGGACTCCTGCGCCCCGGGCCGCCGACTCCATCGCCGCCCGGAGCGCCGCGTTGTTCGCGACCCCGCCCGAGAGCCCAAGGCTGCGGTACCCCCCGCGGGAGAGGGCCCGTTCCGCCTTGGCGCAGAGGGCGCCGACGACCGCCTCCTGGTAGCCCGCGCAGATGTCCGGGAGGCTCCTTCGGACTGCGGACTCCTCCATGGCCTGGATGCGGTAGCGCAGCGAGGTCTTCAGGCCTGAGAAGCTGAAGTCGAGCTCCCCGTCCCCCCCGATGCCCCTGGGAAACTCGAAGGCGCCCGTCCGGCCCGAGAGCGCCAGCCGCTCGATCGCCGGGCCCCCGGGATAGCCGAGCCCCAGGAGCTTCGCCCCCTTGTCCAGGGCCTCGCCCGCCGCGTCGTCGCGGGTTGCGGAGACCTGCCGGAGGGCGCGCCCTGCGGAGAGGGAGAAGAGGAGCGTGTTGCCCCCGGAGACGATGAGCCCGAGATGGGGAAGGAGCGAGGCGAGCCTCCCCTCGAATCCGCCCGGGTCGCCGGCGTGGACGCAAAGGAACGGGGACCAGGCGTGCGCGCGAAGGTGGTTGACGCCTACCACGGGCACCCGGAGCGCCCGCGCGATCGCCTTGGCCGCGGCGGCCCCCAGGGCGAGGCAGGCGGCGAGCCCCGGCCCGCGGGTGACGGCGACCTGGGTGACTTCGCCCCAGGAGCCCGAGTGCACGGCCCTTTCCAGGAGGGGCCCGAGCTTGCGCAGGTGCTCGCGGGTCGCGATGTCGGGGACGACGCCGCCGTGCTCGGAATGGAGCTCCACCTGGCTGTGGACCCACTCGCCGGCGATCCCGCAAGCCGGGTCGAAGAGCGCGAGCGCGGTCTCGTCGCAGGAGGTTTCCAGGCCGAGGATCACTTCTTGAAGAGCCGGGCTACCCGCAGGACGTCGAGCGCGGCCTCCAGCTGGCGGTCCTCGATGGGCGCGAAGCCGAAGCGCTCGGCGAACTGCGCGGGATCGGTGATGTCGGGGCGGGCGAGCTGCTGGCCGAGCTTCCAGTCCTCGTCGGGGCTCATGATGACCTCCACCTGCGGGGTGATGCCGACCCCGTGGATGAGGGCCCCGCTGGGCGTGAAGTAATGGGCCGTCGTGAGCCGCAGGCCCTCGCCGCTCTTGAGCGTGAATATCGACTGGACCGAGCCCTTCCCGAACGAGCGCTCGCCGACGACGACGGCGCGGCGGGTGTCCTTCAGGGCGCCGGTCACGATCTCCGCGGCGCTCGCCGTGTCCGCGTTGATGAGGACGGCGACCGGGATCGCCAGGGGGGCTCCGTCCGCCTCGGAGACGTAGTCGTCCCGGTCCTCGGGCCTGCGCCCCTGGGTGTACACCACGAGCTCGCCCTTCTTGAAGAAGGGCTCCGCCACGTCGACGGCGGCGTCGATCAGCCCGCCGGGGTTGTTGCGCAGGTCGATGACAAGGCCGTCGATGCCAGCCTTCAGGAGCGTGTTGAGCGCGGCGACGAACTGCTCGCCCGTGTGGTCGGAGAACTCGGTCACCTGGAGGTAGCCGGTCGTGCCGTCGATCACGCGCGCGCCGCGGACGCTCTCGATCTTGATGACCTCGCGCACGAGGTCCAGGGACAGGCGCGCGCCGGTGGCCGGCCTCAGGAGCCCCACCCTCACGTGCGTCCCGGGCTTGCCGCGCAGGCGCGTGACCACGGTCTCCATCGGCAGGCCGCGCTCCAGGGCCTTTCCCTCGATGCTGACGAGCACGTCCCCAGAAAGTATGCCGGCCTTCTCGCCGGGCGAGCCGGGGATGGGCTCAATGACCGCGAATGCCCCTTTGTGGGCCTCGACCTCGATCCCGATCCCCCCGAACTCCCCGTCCAGGTCCTCCTCGAGCTCCTCGTTGTCCTTGGACTCCAGGTACTCCGAGTGGGGGTCCAGGCCGTCGACCATCCCGTGGATCGAGAGGCGGGCCAGGGCGTCGTAGCCCGAAGCCGACGGGTCGACGTAGTTCTCGTTCACGATCTTTAGGACCTCCTTCACGTAGTCCGAGGAGCGGTTGAGGTCGCGGTTGGGGAACAGGCTCCAGGACCCCGAGACGCGGATCGCGGCGAGGCACGCGGCGAACCCGACCAGGGCCGCCCCGAGCAGGATCAGAATCCGTTTGAACATGCCGGCAAGTGTGTCCATCGGGTCTCGTTTGTAAATGAAGCCTTCCGCCGCGCCCTGCGACCCCGCGATCCTCGCGGCGCTGCGGGCGCGGGCCGGCGATGGGCGGGCCCTGAGCTTCGCGGACTTCATGGAGGTCGCGCTTTACCAGCCGGGGGTCGGCTACTACCGCAGGGCGGGGCCCAGGATCGGGTACGGAAGGGGCACGGACTTCCTCACGGCGACCGCCTCGGCGCCCCTTTTCGGGAGGCTTGTCATCGCGGCCTGCGGGAAGCTCCTGGGGGGCGAGGCCCTCTCGGGCTTTGATTTTGTCGAGGTTGGCGCCGAGCCGGGACAAGGGATCCTTCCCCCCGAGCCGCATCCC
>DATNLY010000244.1:0-2628 GCA_035602635.1 Opitutaceae bacterium
TCAAGACGCTCGTGTACGTGGGCGACGGCCGGCTCTTCGCCGTGGTCCTGCGCGGGAGCGACGAGCTCGAGGAGGCGAAGCTCGGGTCCCTTGGATTCACCAGCGTGCGGCCGGCGACGCCGGAGGAGATCGAGCCCGTGCTTGGAGCCAGGCCCGGCAGCCTGGGCCCCGTGAGGGGCACGTTCAGGGACCTTGCGGCGCTCGCGGGCATCTACGCCGACCATGCGATCCGCCTGGTCGGCAACGGGACGACGGGCGCCAACCGCGACGGGTTCCACCTGCGCGGCGTGAATGTCGTGCGCGACCTCCAGATCACGCGCTTCGGCGACTTTCGCCGCGTGCGGGCCGGCGAGCCCGACCCCATCGGGGGCCGGCCGCTCAAGGTGCAGCGCGGGATCGAGGTCGGGCACATCTTCAAGCTGGGCACCAAGTACTCGGAGCGGATCGATGCCGGCTTCACCGACGACAAGAAGGAGAGGCACCTGTTTGTCATGGGCTGCTACGGGATCGGCATCGGCCGCACGCTGCAGGCGGTGATCGAGCAGAGCCACGACGCGGACGGGATCATCTGGCCGTGGGCGATCGCGCCCTTCCAGGTCCTGGTCTGCCTGCTGGATCCGCAGGACAAGGACGCGACCGTCATCGCGGGGAGAATCGCCGCCGCCGCGGAGCGGGCCGGCGCCGACGTGCTCGTCGACGACCGGAGCGAGCGGCCTGGGGTGAAGTTCAAGGACGCCGACCTCCTGGGGATCCCGATGCGGATCACGATTGGCGCCAGGGGGATCAAGGAGGGAATCGTCGAAATGAGGTGGCGCGGCGCCCCCGAATCGCTCAAGATGCCGATCGATGAATCGGAAGCCAGGATTGAGGCGGCCGTCCGGGAAAGGGCCTGAGCGCCGCCCTGGGCGCCCGAATTCCCGTGCCTGAGCCCCGCACCCACACCCGGACCGAGGCCCGCCCGGCCACGGAGGTCCAGGCGGACGACGCATGGCGGGTGGTCGTGCTCAACGACCCCGTCAACCTGATGTCCTACGTCGTCATGGTATTCAAGAAGGTGCTCGGGTTCAACGAGACGAAGGCCAGGAAGCACATGCTCGAGGTCCACGAGCAGGGGCGCTCGGTCGTTTGGATCGGCGTCAGGGAGACCGCCGAGGCCCATGTCTTCACCCTGCAGCAGTGGCACCTCACGGCCGTCCTCGAGCCCGATGAAACGCGTTGAGAAGCGGGTCGAGGTGAAGCTGAGCCTGCCCGTCGTGGCTCCGCTCCTGGACGTCATCCGGGAGCTTTCGAGCGAGCTTGAGAAGAGCCTTGCCGCGCCCCAGGCGCTCCATGACATGGACCAGGAGTTCAGGGGCGCCTGGATCGGCGAGCTCCTTGAGGGCCAGAAGGAGGACCTGCGCGGGCTCCTCGCGCTCTTCAACGGCCAGTTCTTCAGCGAGGGGGTCGTCGCCTTTGACGAGAAGAACGCCGAGCCGATCGTGCGGGCCTGCACCGCCGTCAGGCTTCAGCTGCGCGAGCGCAGGCTCAAGGCGCTCGGCGACGAGGCGCTTGAGACGGGCGATGTCGACATGGCCGGCCTCGACGAGACCGTGCGGAAGGCCTTCATGTGCTACCTTTTCCTGGCGACGGTCCAGGAGCTCATCATCCAACACCTCGACTCGACCATCATCGGCAGCTGAGGCGGCCGGCTTTCCGCGGGCGCTAGGCCAGCTGCTCGAGAAGGGCGCACGCGCGCTCCAGGGAGCCGTGGGGGTCGACGCGCGGCGCGAGGTCCCTGCAGCGCCGGGCGATTTCCGGCGAGCCCACAAGCGTGGCGATGGCGCGGGCGGCGTTGCCCGCCCGGTACCGCCCCTGGCCGATGCAAAGGCCAATGCCGAGCCGCTCGACGCGCTGGCCGTTGTCGGGCTGGTCAAACGTGTTGGGAACGACAAGGTGGGGGACGCCCGCGTTCACGGCCTGCGCGAGCGTTCCAATGCCGCCGTGGTAGGCGATCGCGGAGCAGCGCGGCAGGACGCGGCTGAAGGGGAGGTAGGGGAACGCCCGGATCCCGTCGGGGAGGTCCGCCGGGAGCTGGCCGGGGTGGTTCGTGACCAGCATCGCGCGCGCCCCGGCCGCCCGGCACGCGTCCACCGTTGCCCGGAAAAACCTCCCCCTGTCCATCGCCGCCGAGCCCGGCGTGACCAGGATGGGGGCGGGCCCCGCCCTCAGGAACTCGTCGGCGCCGGCGGGGAGCGCCGGGAGGCCGTCGTCGTCGTGGAGTATGAAGCCGGTCAGGTGGGTGTTCGCAGGCCAGTCCGCCTGCGGGGCGGCGAACCAGCCCGGAAACAGCCCAAGCACGAGCCGGGGGGAGTGGACGTAGCCGCTGAAGACCCCGCGCACCGGCCCAAGCCCGAGCTCGGCCCTGAACGCGTTGAGGGGCGGCCCGACCAGGCGATCGACGTACACCGCGTCGCCGATCCAGAAGAGCGCACGCTTCAGGAAGCGCGGCATCCCCGGCCCGAAATCGAGGTATCCCAGTCTCCCGTAGTCGAGCAGGCTCCGGAAGGCTAGCGGCTGGAGGTGGATCGATGCCGTCGGCACGCCGAGCCTGTCCTGCGCGACCCTGGCGCCCAGGCAGAGCGTGGTCGC
>DATNLY010000260.1:0-2606 GCA_035602635.1 Opitutaceae bacterium
CTCGGGCGGCTCATGAGGGCCTTGGCGCCGATCCAGGCTAGGTAGGCGGCGCCCGCAAGCTTTACCGCCATGAACGCGGCCGGGGTGGTCCTGAGCAGGATCCCGATTCCCAGGACGGCGTAGGTGACGTGCACGAGGATCGCGGTGCCGACGCCAATGCTGGTCCACACAGCCGCCCGCCGCCCGTGGGCGAGGCTCTGGCGCACCACCATGGCGAAGTCGGGCCCGGGGCTCGCGACCGCGAGCATGTGGGCCACGGCGACCTTGATGAACTGTGCCCAGTAGCCCTGCACGGCCGCCTCAGGGGGAGATCTCCTTCAGCTTTGGGTCCGCGATCACCCTTTCCAGGTTCCCTCCGTCCACAAGCTCTCGCAGGGGGCCGTCCTCCGGGTGGTCCCTGCGCGCCCCCTGTGCAACGGAGCGCGCCTCGTCCTGGCGCCCCAGGACGACGAGCACGTAGGCCTGCTGCACGAGCGCCTGGGAATTGGCCGGGTCGGCGGCAAAGGCGGACTTGTAGGCGGAGGCCGCCGACTTGTAGGCCTCCCTCGCGCCGGAGCGGTCGCCGAGGCGCATCCGGGCGATTCCGAGGGCCAGCCACGTGTCCCCGGAATCGGGGCAGAGGGCCGCCGCCTTCGCGTAGAGCCCCTCCGCCCTCCCCCACTCGCGCACGGTCGCCGCAAACTCCGCCTCGCTTGCCATGTTCGCCGCCTGCGCGCGGTCGAGGGGCGTGATCTCCCTCCTGGCGCAGCCCGAGAGCGCGAGGGCCGCCGCCAGGGCCAGGGCCGGGCGGGAGGTCATCAAAGGTCCGGCGGGACCGTGGAGATGGCCTCCTCCATCGGAGAGAGGCCCTCCTTCACCTTCAGCAGGCTGTCCTGGTGGAGGGTCTTCATTCCCCCCTTGACCGAAATCTTCTTCAATTCCGCGGTCTCCGCCTTCCTGTTGATGCCCTCGATAAGCTCCTCGTTGGTCACCATCAGCTCGTGGATGCCGACGCGCCCCCTGTACCCGCTCGAGTTGCACTTCGGGCAGCCCTTGGGGTTGTGCTTCATGATCGGCCCGGACCAGCCGATCGCCTTCTCCAGGATCTCCTGCTCGCGGCCCTTGGGCTCGTACTGGACCTTGCACTGCTTGCAGACTCGGCGCATCAGGCGTTGGGCGCACACGCACAGGATGGACGACGAGATCATGAACGGCTCGATGTCCATGTCCGTCAGGCGCGCGATCGTGGAGGGCGCGTCGTTCGTGTGGAGCGTCGAGATAAGGAGGTGCCCGGTGAGCGCGGCCTCGACGGCGATCTCCGCCGTCTCGACGTCTCGAATCTCACCCACCAGTATGATGTCGGGGTCCTGCCGCAGGAAGGAGCGCAGCGCCGTGGCGAAGGTGAGGCCTATCTGCCGGTGCATCTGCATCTGGTTGATCCCGGGAAGCGTGTACTCGATCGGGTCCTCGGCGGTCCGTATCACGATGTCGGGGGTGTTGATCTCGTTGAGCGCCGAGTAGAGCGTCATCGACTTTCCCGACCCGGTCGGCCCGCAATGCAGGATCATGCCGTACGGCTGGCGGATGCATTCGCGGTACCGCGTCAGGTTCGCCTCGCTGAATCCGAGCGAGGTGAGCGGGAGCGTCGTCTTCTGCTTGTCCAGGATACGCATGACCACCCCCTCGCCGTGGTTGAGCGGGGCGGTGGACACGCGGAGGTCCAGGTCGAGGTTCTTCTTCGTGTACTGCTTGAACACGATGCGGCCGTCCTGGGGGAGCCTGCGCTCCGAGATGTCCAGGTTGCACATGATCTTGAGCCGAGCGACGAGCGCGGGGCCCACCTTGACGGGCAGGCGGAGCTTCTCCTGGCACATGCCGTCGACCCGGTACCGGACAATGACCTCCTTCTCCTGGGGCTCGATGTGAATGTCGCTCGCCGCCGCGAAATAGGCATCCTCGATGATGCGGTTTCCAAGCTGGATGATCGGGCCCGACTCCTCGTTGACGTCCGAGTCCTTGATTTCGCCCTCGGCGGCCGTGCCGTACTCCGCGCCGATCTGCTGGACGACGTCGTCGAACCCCGAGGACCGGTCGGCGCCCTTGTTGAACTTGTCCTTGATGTCCTTCTCCCGCGCCAGCAGGCGCACCACGCGCTTGCCCGTCATCTCCTGTATCTTCGCCGGGAGGCTGACCTCGAACGGGTTCGCAAAGGCGACAAGGAGGAGGTCTCCCACCTGCCCGACAGGGAGGACCAGGTTCTCCTGGCAGAATTCCTGAGGGATCCGCTCGAACGTGGACGCCGCGACCCTGTAGTGGGCGACGTTGAACGGGGCGAGCCCGAGCGCCCTGCCCTTGGCCACGAGGCACTGGAACGCGGTGACCTTGAAGTCATCCTGCAGGAGGCGGTCGAGGGCGTCGCCGTTCAGGTCCTGGGGCCTCGCGGCTATAGAATCGCGCTGGTCGGTCGTGAGCCGGCCCATGGCGATGAGCTTCGCGACGATCAGGGACTGGACTTTTCCGAGGGGCATGGGGGCGGGTTCAGGCGGAACGCACCGCCGGGACGGCCGGCGCGGGCGCTGGCGCTGGCGCCGGCGCCGGCGCCTGGGAGATCGGCGCCGCAGGGGCGG
>DATNLY010000276.1:0-10194 GCA_035602635.1 Opitutaceae bacterium
GCCGACGGGCGGACGGTCCTCTCGCGCGCCTACGCCGACGCGGCGGGCTCCGAGGGCCTGAAGGCAGGCGACCCCGTCACGATCCTCGTCCTCGACCCCCGCGGGCCCCCGCTACGCTGACACCCGGCTCTCGACGAGCACCCATTTCATCCCGGCGGACCCGGCCGCCTGGATTCCGGGCTGGGCGTCCTCGAACACGAGGCAGCGACCGGGCTCGACACCCATGAGGCGCGCGGCAAGCAGGAACATGTCCGGGGCCGGCTTGCCGTGCTCTACATCGTTTGCCGTGACGACGACCGGGAAGAGGGAGGCCAGTCCCGTCAGCCTGAGCGTGTTGGCGACGACATCCCTCGTCCCCCCGGATGCGACCGCCACGGGATGCGTCTTGGCGGCCCTGCGCGCAAACTCGACGACGGGCGCGATCAGCGCCATGTCCTTGAGGGAGCCCATGTAGATGGCCTCCTTGTCCTTGTACACGCTCACCGGGTCCAGCTCAAGGCCGTGGCGCTGCCCGAGCATCATGGCGACCCTGCGCGACGGCACCCCGCCGAGCTCATAGAAGAGCTTCTCGTCGAGCCCGCCCTTCAGGCCGGCTTTGCGCAGGGCGGCCTCCCAGGCCGCGAAATGGAGCGGCATCGTGTCCACCAGCGTCCCGTCCAGGTCGAAGATGTAGCCGCTGAAGTCGCCGTCGGGAATCTGGAGTCTCATGGGAACGGGCAACGACGCCCGAATCCGCCGGGCCTGCAACCACAAAAAACCCTCGTTTCATCCGCGGTCCGGCCCATGATGGCGCCCGAACCCCACAACATGAAAAGATACCTCGTCGAATTCATCGGAACGTTCTTCCTCGTCTTCACGGTCGGGAGCACCGTGATCGCACCGGGCGCGGGCCCCCTGGCGCCCCTGGCGATAGGCGCGTCCCTCATGGTCATGATCTTCGCCGGCGGGCATGTCTCCGGCGGCCACTTCAACCCTGCGGTCACGCTCGCCGTCTGGATGCGCGGAAAGTGCGACACGAAGGACGTCGTCCCCTACTGGATCGCCCAGGTGGCCGCGGCGTTCGTGGCGGCCTGGATCGTCCACAAGATAAAGATGGCCGGGGCGGCGCAGCCCCTGGTCCTCGCCTCATGGAAGCCCGCGTTCGTCGCGGAGTTCCTCTTCACATTCGCCCTGTGCTGGGTCGTGCTGAACGTCGCGACCTCCAAGGGGACCTCGGGGAACTCGTTCTACGGCCTGGCGATCGGGATGACCGTGATGACGGGGGCGTTCGCCGTCGGCAATGTCTCGGGCGGCGCGTTCAACCCCGCGGTGGCGACCGGGATCACGCTCATGGGGCTCTCCTACTGGGGCAACCTCTGGGTGCTCCTAGCCGGCGAGGCGGCGGGGGCCGTCGCCGCGGCGGCCGCCTACAGGGTCGTGAACGGCTCCGAATGACCCCGGTTGGCCGGGGCCTGCGCTACCTGCGCGAGCCCCGGTGCAGCCGGCTGCTCGAGGCCTTGGGAAGCGCCTCATCCAGCACCTTCTGGTCGAAGAGCGCCGAATAGACGTACGGGAAGCCGTCGATCTTCTTGCGCTCGACCGAGGCCCCGATGAACCGCTCGATGCTCCTGGCGTCCCGCACGTCGTCCTCGGTGACCAGCGTGAACGCGTCGCCCGTGTGGAGGGCCCTGCCGGTCCGGCCGATCCTGTGGACGTAGTCCTCGGCGTTCTCGGGGACGTCGTAGTTGATCACGTGGGAGACGCCGGCGATGTCGAGCCCGCGCGCCGCGATGTCGGTGGCGACCAGCACCTCGGTCTTGCCGCTCTTGAACCCCTCGAGCGCCTCGACGCGCTCGCGCTGGCTGCGGTCCGAATGCAGGACGCCGACGCTGTGGCCCTTCTGGACCAGGCGCCCCGCGATGCGGTCGGCGCCCATCCTCGTGCGGCAGAAGATGAGCACGCTCTTGAAGTCGGTCTTCTCCAGGAGGAGCTGGAGCAGGTCGAACTTCTGCTGCGCGACCACCGGGTAGAACGCGTGCGAGATCGTGTCGGCGGCGGAGTGCTTCCTGCCGATCTCGACCTTGGCCGGGTTGCTGAGCGCCCAGCCCGCCAGCTGCTCGATCTCGGGCGGGAGGGTGGCTGTGAAGAAGAGGGTCTGGCGGTTCTTCGCGCATTTCTGGACGATCCGCTTCACGTCCGGCAGGAAGCCCATGTCGAGCATCCGGTCGACCTCGTCCAGGACGAGGATCTCGATCTTGTCCAGCGAGCAGTTTCCCTGCTCAAGGTGGTCCAGGAGCCTGCCGGGCGTCGCGGCAAGGATGTCCATCCCGCGCCGGAGGTCGTCCGTCTGCTTGCCGTAGCCGACGCCGCCGTAGACGATCGTCACCCGAAGATCCGTGAACAGGGCGTACTTGTGGAAGGCCTCCTCCACCTGGAGCGCGAGCTCGCGGGTGGGCTCGAGCACGAGGCAGCGCATCGCGCCGTGGCCGCCGAGCCGCTGTATGATCGGGAGCGCGAAAGCGGCCGTCTTCCCCGTGCCCGTCTGCGCGGACCCGATGACGTCGCGGCCCTCAAGGATGAGGGGGATCGCCTGGACCTGGATCGGCGTCGGGTCCGTGTAGCCCTTCTCCCGGACCGCGTAGGCGAGCGCGTCCTGGAGGCCGAGCCTCGAGAAAGCGGTGTCCATCTTCGGGATGTCGACGGCAACCGGCTTTGCCGGCGAGTGGCCCGGGTGCTCGAAGTCGTCACGCGCGGGGCGCGCCCTGCGCGCGTCGCCGTGGCGCGCCGGCCCCCCCCTTGCCGGGCCGCGCCCTGCGGGCCGCCGCTCCTCCTGCCTTGGGCGAAACTCCTGCGGCTTGCCCTGCGCCGGGCCGCCCTGCTGGGGGCCCTTGCCTGCGCCGGGCCCGCGGCCCGGGCCGCGCTGGCCCTGCCCGTGCGGCCGGCCCGCGCCTTGTTCCTGCCTGCGCGGGGCCGCCGCCTCATGGGGCCGGGGGCCGCCGTGGGGGCCACCATGGGGGGCGCTCTGGGCGGGCTTCGTGGCGGCCGGCGCTATGGATTCGCGCAGCCTGGCAATTAACTTCCTCAGCATGATTCGGATGAAAGCACCATGGTCCCTGCATCCCGACGTGTTTGCAATCCCCCATTCGGCCCCTCCGGGGGCCCGGATTCTCGCTTGGCAGGGTTTGCCCCGGCGGCATGATCGGGGCCTCTCTCCGCGACCTCGATGAATGCCGATCTCCTCTGGTTCGTACGACTTGGCATAGACCAGGGTCTTTTCACCCGCGCGGAGGCCGTCCGGGTGAGGGTCAGCCTTGGAGGCCAACCCCCAATGCTGGATTTCGCCCAGAAGTTGGTCGACGAGGAGGTCGTCACGAACGTCGAGGCCCTGGAGAAGCTCTGCGGCGTGGCCTCGGTGCAGGGCAAGAAGGGCCCGCCGATCACGGACCCGTTCGTCGCGGCCGACGACTTCGTGGAGGACCTCGTGCCCGTCGCGGCAAAGAAGGCCGAGTCCGGGCCTCCCCCGATGTTCCCGTTCGAGACCGTCGGCAGGCTGGACGACCAGGCGCTCTCCAAGGGGGTGAAGGAGCTCCTGGGGTCGGCGGTGCGCTTTGGCGCCAGCGACCTCCACTTGACGACGGGACGGCGCCCGTTTGTCCGCAGGGACCGCTCGCTCTCGTTCATCAGCGAGCACCCGCTCAGCGCCGAGGAGGCGCTGCGGCTCAACACGGTGCTCCTCAATCCGGACCAGAAGAAGGCCTTCATGGCCGACCACGACCTCGACTACGCCCTGGCGCTGGGCGCCACCGAGCGCTACCGCGTGAACCTCATGTTCCACAAGGACGGCGCCGCGGGCTCCTACCGCATGGTGCCGAAGGAGATCAAGACGATGCCCGAGCTCGGCTTTGCGGCCCACATCGACACCCTCAAGAAGCTCCTGAGCTACCACAACGGCCTCGTCCTGATCACGGGCCCCGTGGGATCGGGCAAGACGACGACGCTCGCGTCGATGGTGGGCTACCTGAACGAGACCCGCAAGGACCACATCATCACGGTAGAGGACCCGATCGAGGTCGTGCAGATCAACAGGGGCTGCAACGTGACGCAGCGCCAGGTCGGCGAGCATACCAAGACGTTCTTCACCGCCCTCAAGGGCGCCCTGCGCGAGGACCCAGACATCATCGTGATCGGCGAGCTGCGGGACCTGGAGACGATCGAGATGGCCGTGAGCGCCGCCGAGACCGGCCACCTCGTGATAGGCACCATGCACACGAGCGACGCCGCGACCACGCTCAACCGGCTGCTCGACGTGTTCCCCTCCGCGCAGCAGACCCAGATCCGGGCGAGCGTCGCCGAGAGCCTGCGCGGGATCGTCTGCCAGCGCCTGCTGCCCTCCCCCAGGGGCGGCCTTGTCATGGCGTGCGAGATCCTCGTCAACAACATGGCGATCTCCAACCTCGTGCGGGAGGGCAAGACGACCGGGCTGCGCAACACGATGGAGACCGGCGTGCGCGAGGGGATGTGCCTGATGGACAACGTCTGCTTCGCGCTCTGGCAGGAGAACAAGATCTCCAAGGAGACCGCCCTGGCCAACATCAGCAACCGCGCGCTCCGGGTGAAGATCACCTGACCCCGCCATGGCCGAGATCGACTCCCTCCTGCGCCTGATGGTCGACAAGGGCGGCTCGGACCTCCACCTGATGGTGGGCCTGCCGCCCAAGGCCCGCATCTCCGGGTCGATTACGCCCATCGGGGACAAGCCGCTCACCGCGGCGGACATGGAGAGGCTGCTCAAGGAGATCGTGCCCGAGAGGCGGTGGACCGAGTTCCTTGAGCGCCACGACCTGGACCTGGCCCACGAGATCGCGGGGTTCGCCCGGTTCCGCGGCAACTTCCTGTACAACCACTGGGGCCAGGCGGCGGTCTTCCGCCAGATCCCGGCAAAGATACTCTCGTTCGACGAGCTGAAGCTCCCCGAGGCCATCAAGAAGCTCTGCCACCTGAACGAGGGCCTCGTCGTCGTCACGGGCCCTACGGGAAGCGGCAAGTCGACCACGCTCGCGGCGATGATCGACTACATCAATTCGAACCTCTGCCGCCACATCATCACGATCGAGGACCCGATCGAGTTCGTGCACCCGGTCAAGAAGAGCGTGATCGTGCACCGCGAGGTCGGCGAGCACACGGCGACGTTCGCGTCCGCGCTCAAGGGCGCCATGCGCCACGACCCGGACATCCTGCTCGTGGGCGAGATGCGCGAATTGGAGACCATCAAGCTCGCCCTGGGCTGCGCCTCGATGGGCATGCTCGTCTTCGGCACGCTGCACACGAACAACGCGCCCAAGACCGTCGACCGGATCATCAACGCGTTCCCCGCCGACGACCAGAACCAGGTGCGCGTGATGCTCGCGGGCTGCCTCGCGGGGATCGTCGCCCAGCTGCTCTGCAAGAGGATCCCCAAGGGCCGCGTCGCGGTCCACGAGATCCTTCTCCAGCACGAGGCCCTGGCCAACACGGTGCGCAGCGGGCAGATCGCCAACATACGCCAGATCATTGAGAGCGGGGGCTCGGACGGGATGATCCTGATGGACACGAGCCTGATGAACCGGCTGAAGGACGGCACGATCGAGGCCAGGGAGGCCTACATGAAGGCGGCGAACAAGGCCGCATTCGCCTCCCTGCTGAAGCCCGGGGACCTGGATATCGACGCCGGCCACTAGGCCGATGGGGCCCGCCGCGGCCCCCCCGCGGGGCGCGGCGCTGGCAGCGATTGTACACGGCTCTCAACCGTTTTCATCTGAAATGCGTCAACACGCTTTCAATGATTTGCAATAGTTGCGCATGGGCCAGACCACACGATCCCAGGGAATATCATTCACCCACGACATGTGGGAGCGAATCGAGGCCCGCTGCCGCGGCCTCAAGCTAGGGCGCAGCCAGTACTTCCAGATGCTCGTCGAGTGGGACCTGCGATTCCTTCCCGAGATACACGCCCACAAGGCGGACGGGAGGTGGCACTTCTATCCGGAGCCGGGATCGGCCCCCCAGGAGCGGGAGTCGCTCCGGGCGGCGGAGGACGCGGCGCCCGCGCCCCGCCGCAGGCGCCCCGGCCGCGATTAATCGGTTGCGGCCCCGCCCGGTTTGCGCGGCGATATCCGGGTTGAGCGCGCCGCCACCCAACAATTCGATCAGGGACCTCGAGGCCGTCCTCGGCAGGGAGGCGACGCAAGAGGTCGTCAGGCTCTTCCTGGCGGAGTTCCCCGGATCGGTCCGCGGCCTGGAAAGGGGCCGCCGGCAGGACCGGATGATGGTCGCCCACGGTCTTAAGAGCAGCGCGCTGCACATGGGGGCGGCAATGCTCTCCGGGAGAATGGCCGCCCTGGAGTCCCGTCTCGACACCCCCGGCGGGACGGTCTCCGAGGAGGACATCGCGGGAACCCTGGCGGACTTCGAGGATGCCGCGCCGGGCCTCAGGCTGTACGCGGGAGGCTGACCGCCCGCCGGGGGTCAGGACTTGACGATCCCGGCCTGGATGCACCAGCGCACAAGGCTGGCCACCTCGGTGACGCCTATCTTGTCCATGATGTTCGCCCGGTGCTTCTCGACCGTGCGCACGCTCAGGTCGAGCCTCTCGGCAATCTCCTTGGAGGAGAACCCCTCCGCCACCAGGCGGGCGACCTCGAGCTCCCGCGCGGAAAGCGTCTCGACGGCGACCAGGGTCGTGGTCGGGGGACCCTCCTTCACGGACGGCTCGATCTTGGGCTGGGAGTCCGCCCCGGGACCGGCCTGCTTCGGAGGGATATGGGCCGCGAAGAACATGCCGCCCGCTATGACGGACTCGATGGCCTGCAGCATGTAGTTGATTGGCGCCGCCTTGTCCACGAAGCCGTGGACCCCCTGGGCGATGAGCCTCGCCGGCATGTCGCCGTCGGGATGGCCGGTCAGTACCAGGATCTTGGTGGACGGAAGCTTCGCGCGCACCTCGCGCACGACCTCGAGGCCGTGCATCCCGGGGAGGTACAGGTCGACGATGAGGAGTCCCGGCGGGTTCTTCAGGCAATACTCGAGCCCGGACTTCCCGTCCTTGAAGGCCCCGGCCACCACCAAGCCCCGCACCCGGCTCAGAGCTGAGGAAAGCATCTGCCGGAATACGACTTCGTCATCGATAATGACAGTACGTATAGGCACCGTGTGGATAGGCTTAACAATCGCCCCCCGGGGGGGCAAGCGCAACCAAGCCGAAGGTTATTGTCCGGGGGCCGCCGGGAATCCAGCATCGGGGCGTGAGCATCCTTCCCCTCCTGGCGCCGCTTTTCCTGGTCCTCGAGGCCTGGCAGCTGGTCATGAGCGAGCGCTATGTGGGGATCAAGCAGATCGCCCGGGGCGGCGACCCGCGCGAGATGGGGCCCGGCGAGGCCGTCTCGTTCCTCTGGTGCGCGGGTCTCATCACCTACGGGGCCTGGGCCCTCGCGCTGCTCGCCGTGCCGCAGGTCCGCGCGTTCGCCCTCTGCATCATCGCCGCCACGGCGATTGGTTACCCGATCCGGCGCAACTGCGGCCTGAAGTGGATACTGGTCGTGCTGACGTGCGAGGGCGGGGTGAGGATCGGCTTCCTCTCCGCGCTCTCGTACCTGGCGTGGTCCCGCCTGTAGCCCCGCCCCCATGGCCTTCCCCGAGTCCGAGCGCCTCTCCCCCAACAGGGGCGGCGCGGGGCACGAGGGCCTCGGCGTGCTCTTCCACCACAGCGGCCTCGGGTTCGCCGAGACCATCGAGCTGATGTCCGACCCGGCGAGCAGGGTGAGCTATCACTGCCTCATCGGCCCCGGCGGGGAGCGCTGCACGCTTGTCCCCGACGCGCAGGTCGCCTGGCACGCCGGGGTGTCGCGGTTCCTCGGGCGCGAGCGGTGCAATGACTTCCTGCTGGGCGTCTCGTTCGCCGGCGACACCTACGCCGCCCCGCTGTCGGGCCCCCAGATCGCCTCCGCCCTCGAATGGCTCGAGGGCCGCTGGTCGCGGCACGGGTGGGGCCCCGGCTGCATCACCGACCATCGCCAGGTCTCGCCGGGCAGGAAGCGCGACCTCAACCCGGCGGAATGGGACAGGCTGCTGGGCGCCGTCTCGGCGCATTTTGGCGCCGGAGGCGCCGGAGGCCTCGTTTCCATGTTGAAATCGGCGCCCGCAGGCCGCACAAAATTTCCGCCGCGGTCCCCATGAACCTCCCCAGTGACACACCCAGGCTGCCCAAGTGGATTTTCTTCCTGGGATACGTCTCGCTCCTCGGTGTGGCCTGGATCATCCACGACGGCTCGGACCACCCGTGGTCGGGGGGCCCCCTCCTCGCCATCGTGGTCTGCGTGGCCCTCGCGGCCGTGCTCGTCGCGCTCCCCTATGTCGCGGACTACGCCCACAGCCAGGACGAGGCCCTGGACAACCGCCAGCGCGCGCTCCAGACGCTGGCCGCCACCGTCGCCGCCTCCTCCGAGCAGATCGCGATCGCGACCGCCGGGCTCCAGAAGCTCACGGGGCTGGCCCAGGACAACGCGGGGCAGCTGGAGCGGGTGGCGCAGCAGATTCAGGAGCGCATTGCCGAGCTTCGCTCCGGCGTCGCCGGGGTGAAGAGGGACGACGGCGAGGCGGTCGCCAAGCTCGAGGCCGCCGCAAAGAGAATATCAAAGGCTGTTGCGGAACTTGAGGCAAAGGCGGCCCGTCCGCCCGAGATCCCCCGCGCGGCCCCGGCCGCGCCCATCTCGGCCGGCGTGCCTGAGCTTCCCCCGGTGCTGCTGAGCCGGATGGTCGAGATAAAGCCCGCCATCTCGTCGCCATCGCGTTCGCCCTTCGACGAGCCGGCTCCCGCCGCTGTGGCAGCGCCCGAGGCGCCCCCGGCCGCGCCGACCGCCCCGGAGCCGGCGGCCCCGGCGCCGGAGGCGCCGCCCGTGGCCGCCGCCCCGCGCAGGCGAAGCCCGCGCAAGGCCGCCCCCGCCGCGCCGGCGCCCGCGGACCTGGCCCTCGACGCACCCGCTCCGGACGCCCCGGCCTCCGCAGGCGCCCCGGAGGCCTCCGAGCCCGCGGTATCGGCCGACGGCGCCACCCGCCTCGTCGTCACGGCCTACATCGGGATCGGCAACCGGCTCTTCATCAGGGGGGAGGGCCCGGGCCTCAGCTGGGAGAAGGGCGTGCCGCTTTCTTTCGTCTCGATCGGCAAGTGGCGCTGGGAGACGAATGACGCCGCCGCGGCCGTCAGGTTCAAGCTCTACAAGAACGACGAGGTCGAGTGCACAGCGCTTGGCGAGCGCTCGCTCGGGCCGGGCGCCCAGCTCGACCTCAGTGCGTCTTTTTGACGACCGCCACCTTCTTCGCCACGGGCGCCAGGGCCGCCGCCTCCTTGAGGCGCGCAAGTTCCGGGACCACGACGCGCTGGTAGCAGTCCGGGCACACCGAGTGGCTGATCTCGGTCCCGGTGCGCTCGTTGATGTAGCTCTCGATCTGCTGCCAGTAGTTGTGGTCGTCCCTGATCTTCTTGCAATAGGAGCACATCGGCATCATCTCCTCGAGCCGGTACACCTGGAATGTGTAGCTGAGGATCCGCTCGGCGACCCTCAGGCGCATCCAGAGAGCCCCCATGTCGACAGGCTTTGTCAGGAAGTCGTCCACGCCCGCCTCGGCCGCGTCCCTGCGGTTCTGCCCCGTCGCCCCGCTCCCCGTCAGCAGGATGAAATAGACGTAGTCCTGGCCCTGCTGCGCGCGCAGCTTCTTGCACAGCTGGAGCCCGTCCAACTTCGGCATCCGCCAGTCGCTCACGACCACCCGGGGCCTGTCCCGGGACCACAGCGCCCAGGCCTCCTCGCCGTCCCGTGCCTCGATCACCTCGTGCCCCAGCCGCTCCAGGGAGCGGCGAAGGATCGCCAGGGAGGCATTGTCGTCTTCTACGGCAAGGACCTTCATAGTGGGTTAGACCGCTGTTAGCCCAAAACGACCGGAAAGTAAACAATGGGAATACCAACGGGCGCTCAGGCGGGCGCGCCGCCCGTTCCGAGGGCCCTGCGCAGGTCGCCCGGCGTGCGCGCCGGCGCCCGGCAGACGAATTCCTCGCAGACATATGCGGTCGCCCGGCCGTCGTCCGCGCCCAGCCGCGCGAGCCACGGGGAGCGCGCCGAGAACCACGCGCGCGCGCCGGGCGCGTCGAGGGCCACCAGGGTGCGGCGGGGCCCCAGGCCCTCC
>DATNLY010000303.1:0-7876 GCA_035602635.1 Opitutaceae bacterium
CCCCGTCAGCATGATCATGGGCGCGATATGCTTCTCGCGGACCACCCGGAAGCGGATCGTCCGCTGCGCTGACCCGACCGCCGCGTCCACCTCGACGTCGGTCATCTCCGGGCCGGGCCCCAGGGTCCCGGACACGGCGGAAAGCCTGTCCTGGCTGATGCACCCGATCACGGGGCCGATGTTCGCGACCTTCATCGACTCAAGCGTGGACGGCAGGATGGCGACGACATCGGCGGAGCACATGGGGAGCTGAACGTCGCCCAGGCCGAGCATCGGATGGCCGAACGCGACGATCCTGTTGCCGTCGACCCGCGAGACTGTCCCGGTGCCCGCGAGGGTCACGTCCCCCGTCGAAAGGGCGACGGAGACGGCGTCCCCGGGCCGCAGTGCGCCCGCAGTCGGCGTAGCGGCGCCGTCCTGGCCCTGGCTGCTCCCTCCCAGGGAGGACACCCCAAGGCCCAGCGCTCCGAAGCGCGGCGCCATGATCGCGGCCGTCCGCGGGGACACGCCGCCCAGAGCGAACATGGGGCTCATCGCCCTGAACGGCTCCCCGGCGGCCGGGGCCCCGGCTGCGGGAGGCGACGGACCAGTGGAGGGTTCGGCGGGCGCGTCGGCGGACACGCGGTCCGAGACCTCGGACATGTCGGCCGCCGGCGTGAAGCCCGCGAAGCGCACGGTCTCAAACTGCTGCAGCTGATAGCTTAGGGCCCCCGCAAACCTGCCGTCGATGTAGAGGGGGCTCCCGCTCATGCCGGCGACCGCGCCCATCTCCTGGACGCGGGGGTCCGTCAGCCTGCACAGGATGATTGATTTGCCCGGCCCGAGCGCGTTGAGGATGACCCCGGTCACCTCCACGGAGAACGGCTCCGGCCTCGTTCCCTGGAAGACTGTCCAGACCTCGCCCTTCTGCCCGGCCCGGATCTCCGAGAGAGGAAGGATGCCCGCGGTGGCCGGCTGGGCGCTGGCCCAGCGGCCTGCGGACGCCATCAGGCAGAGGGTCAGGAGCGCGCGGCCCATCGCGGACGTGGTCCGCCCTCGGCGGGAGTCGGATCCGAGGGGCTGGTCAGGCCTTCCCGACATATTTCCCCGGGTTTCGATTGAACTGCGCGGAAGCTCCGCGCGGGATGCTCAGGCTCCGCCACGAGGCGCCGGCGTAGTGCTTGGCGACATAGACAATCTGGCCCACGTGATAGGAGTAGTGGGAGATCTGCCGGTTGACAGCCTGGATCACGCTGAGCGGCTCCCCGCGAATCGTCACGGTCCGCCCGAGATCGGCATCGGTCAGGGGCTCCAGCGCGGCAAAGAGGATGGCCCATCCATCCTCCCACTGCTTCATCAGCCTTTCTCGGGAATCGCCGGCCTCTATCTCAAATTCCATATCGCGGTTGCGCCCAGGCTTCTCTCCGTCGGCTGTCAGGAAGTCGCTCCATCGCGAAACCAGATTCCCGCCAACGTGCTTCACTATGACAGCGACGCTATTGTCCCCGGCCGAGGGGGCGGCGAAGAACTGCTCGGATCCCATCTGCGCCATCGCCTCCTCCCCGAGCTTCTTCAGCCGTCTGAATTCGCGGACAGCGAGCTGTGGGTGGCTTTCTTTGAGCATGACTGGCGTGTGCCTAACGTGGGATCGGCGATGCTTGGGCTTCCCCGGCGCATTGGCGAGTGTTCAAAGCTTGGAGAGGACCGACGCCATCACCTCGCACGCCCGGTCCACGGCGGCGCCCTCGTGGGCCGTGCTCAGGAACGCGGTCTCGTAGGCGCTGGGGGGCAGGTAGACTCCCATGTCCAGGCACCCCCTGAAGAACCGCGCGTAGAGCGCTGCGTCGCCCCTCAGGGCACCCGCGTAGTCGCGCACGGGCGAGTCCGTGAAGAAAATGCAGAACATGGAGCCCGTCTGCGGCACCTGGGCCGCGATTCCCTTCGCGCGGCACGCCCCGGAAAGGGCCTCGGCCACCCTGCGCCCGAGCGCGTCGAGCCGGGCGTAGGGCGGGGCCTCGTCCAGCATCTCGAGGGCCGCGATGCCCGCGGCCATCGCGAGCGGGTTCCCGCTGAGCGTGCCCGCCTGGTAGACGGGCCCGAGCGGCGCCAGCTGGTCCATGACGTCCCCGCGCCCGCCGAACGCCCCCACGGGGAGGCCGCCGCCGATGATCTTTCCGAGGGCCGTCAGGTCCGGGACAATGCCCTCGATCTCCTGGACGCCTCCGCGCGCCAGGCGGAACCCGGTCATCACCTCGTCGAAGATGAGGAGGGCGCCGTTCCTCGTGCATGCGGCCCGCACGTGCGCGAGGAAACCCGGATTGGGAAGGATGAGCCCGACATTGGCGGGGTAGGGCTCCACGATGACGGCCGCCACGGCGCCGGGATTCGCGGCGAACGCGGCGTCGAGGGCGGCCGGGTCATTGAACGCGACGACAATGGTCTCCCTCGCGAACGCGGCGGGCACGCCCGCGCTGTCGGGATGCCCGTGGGTGAGCGCCCCGGAGCCCGCCCTGACCAGGAGCGAGTCGGAGTGCCCGTGGTAGCAGCCCGAAAACTTGATGATCTTGTCCCTGCCCGTGAATCCGCGGGCGAGCCGGACGGCCGACATGCACGCCTCGGTCCCGCTGCTGCACATGCGCACCTTCGCTATCGACGGCACGAGCCGGTGGATGAGCTCCGCCATCGTCACCTCGTACGCGTTGGGCGTCCCGAAGCTTGTTCCGTTCGCGAGGGCGCCCGCGATCGCCTCCCGGATGCGCGCGTTGTTGTGCCCGTGGATCGCAGGCCCCCAAGTGCAGACGAAGTCGATCAGCTCGCGGCCCTCGACCGTCACGAGCGTGGCGCCGTGGGCGGACCTGACGAAGAACGGCGAGCCGCCGACCGACCGGAAGGCCCGCACCGGCGAGTTCACGCCGCCGGGGATCCGCCTGAGCGCCCTGGCGAAAAGCTCCTCCGAGGATTCCATCAGCTCACGTATTTCTGGACGATGGGTATGCGCCTGCCGACGCCGAACGCGAGGGGCGTGATCTTGAGCCCCGGGGCCGCCTGCTTCCTCTTGTACTCGTTCAGGTCCACCTTCCGGATCACGTCCGCGACGACCGCCTCCGGGAAGCCCTGGGCGACGAGGTCCCGCCTCGAGAGGCCCTCCTCGACGTAGCCCTTGAGCACCGCGTCAAGCACGTCGTACGGGGGCAGGCTGTCCTGGTCCGTCTGGTTCGGCCGCAGCTCGGCGCTTGGCAGCTTGTCGATGCTCGACTGCGGGATCGGCGGCGTGCGCCCCGCTCGCCTGGCGTCGGCGTTGATCCAGTTCGCCAGCGCGTAGACCTGCGTCTTGAAGACGTCTGAGATTACCGCCAGCCCGCCGCACATGTCGCCGTAGAGCGTGCAGTAGCCGACCGCCATCTCGCTCTTGTTGCCGGTCGTCAGCAGCAGGGCTCCGAACTTGTTCGAGAGGGCCATCATGAGGACGCCCCGCACCCTGGCCTGGATGTTCTCCTCGGTCACGTCCCGCGGCCGGCCCGCGAAGACCGGGGCGAGCGCCCTTTCGCACGACGCGACGACGTCCTCGATGGCTATCGTCTCAAACCGGATCCCGAGGACCTCGGCGAGCCTTCGCGCGTCGTCCCTGGAGTGCTGCGACGAGATCTGCGAGGGCAGCGATACCCCGATCACGTTCTGGTTGCCGAACGCCGCCGCCGCCACCGCCCCGACCACGGCGGAGTCGATGCCGCCGGACAGGGCCACGAGCGCCGTCCGGAACCCGCTCTTGTGGGCGTAGTCGCGCAGCCCGAGCGTCAGGGCCGAGCAAATGTCCGCCATCTCGGGCTGCTCAAAGGTCGGAGCGAGCGCGCCGGGCCCCGGGGCCGTCTCGGCGACGGCCAGCTCCTCGGCGAAGGCCGCCAGGCCGGCCTGGACGCGGCCCGCCGGGTCGCTCACGAGCGAACGGCCGTCGAAGATCAGCTCATCGTTGCCGCCGACGGAGTTCACGTAGGCCACCGGGCAGCCCAGGGCGCGGGCGGCGTCCGTGACGAGCGTTTGCCTGACGCCCGACTTGCCGTGGTTCCAGGGGCTCGCCGACAGGTTGACCATGAGGTCGCACCTCTGCGAGGCGAGCTGCCTCACAGGGTCGAGCCCGTTGTAGAGGCGCCGGGTGCTGATCATGGGGTGGGTCCAGATGTCCTCGCAGATCGTGACGCCGATCCGCAGGCCGGCGTGCACGACGACCGTTGCCTGGGTCGCAGGCTCGAAGTACCGGTCCTCGTCGAAGACGTCGTACGTGGGCAGCAGGCACTTGCGCACATGCGAGGCGACCCTTCCCCGGTGGCAGAAGGCGGCCGAGTTGAAGAAGGGCCGGCCCAGCCCGCCGGCATTGGCCTCCACGGTGCCTACCAGCGCCGGGACCTCGCCGACGGCCGCCGCAATCGCCTCAAGCGACTTTTCCACGTCGGGGACGAACTGGCGCTTGAAGAGCAGGTCTCGCGGCGGGTAGCCGCAGACCGCAAGCTCCGGGAATACGACGAGCTCGGCGCCTTGCCCCACGAGCGCCGCGTACGCCTCCAGGATCCGCCGGCGGTTGCCCGCGAGGTCGCCGACGGTGGTGTTGATCTGGGCGAGGCCGAGGCGCATGGGTGGCGGTGTAAGGGGTGACGATGAACGCGGATGGGTTTGCTTTCAACATATTCGGCGGGTTGGAATGGCCCTTTGTGCCGCCCGCCTACCGCCTCATCCTCGCCTCCGCCTCGCCCCGTCGCCGGGAGCTCCTTTCCGGGCTCGGCGTCCCGTTCGAGGTCGTGGTCGCGGACGTGACGGAGCACGAGGACCCCGGGACGGACCCCCGCGTCATGGTGGCCCACAACGCGGCCCTCAAGGCCGACTGGGTCGCCAGCCGGAACCCCGACGCCGTCGTCCTGGGAGCGGACACGACGGTCTTCCTCGACGGCAGGGCGATCAACAAGCCGCGCGACCTGGACGAGGCCCGCTCGATGCTCCGGCTCCTGTCGGGGCGCGAGCACACGGTCTACACGGGCGTCGCGGTCAGGCGCGTTTCATCCGGGCTCAGGATTGACCATGGGGTGGCGAGCCAGGTCGAGTTCAAGCCCTTCGGGGACGCGGTGATTGAGGACTACATTCGCCTCGTCAACACGCTCGACAAGGCGGGGGCCTACTCGATCCAGGAGCACACGGGGATGATCGTGGCGGGCTACCGGGGTTCCTTCTCGAACATCATGGGCCTCCCGATGGAGGCCACGAAACAAATTTTGACTGGGGGAGTCCTACGGGGATAGCTTCTACGCTTCCGAAGGCGCGCCCGCGCAACCCGATGTCCCACGTCCTCTCCCCCCAGACACCGATCGCCTCGCTGAGGCGCTCCGCGGGGCGCATCTGGACCGATCCCGACTCGCGCTCGGTCCTCATCGGCCTCCTCGCGGTGTTCCTGGTGCACCTGCTTCTCTTCGCGACAGCGCCCTACCTGCTCAGGACCGATGCCATCTCGGCCGCCGTGCACAAGATCGCCGCGCCGAAGCAGTTCAACATCGAGATATCGCCCAACGCGTTCGTCAAGGCACCGCCCAAGCCGCCGCAGCCGAACAAGTACGTCGAGGCGAACCCCAACGCGCCGGACAACGTCCCGGACAAGACGAACAACTTCAGCTCCCAGAACCAGCAGCTGGCCCAGGAGAAGCCTTCGACGGACAAGCACAACGACAGGCCGAAGCAGGACGGGAAGAAGGACTTTGAGTCCAACCAGGTCGTCAGCGGCCAGCTGACCAAGCCCCAGGACTCCGTGCCGCCGTCCCCGGATCCGGCCAAGCCTGCAAAGACCGAGACGGCGGCCAGGCAGAAGCAGGATCCGCTTGCCGGCTTTGAGAAGCTCAAGGACGGCACCGACGGATACGGGAGCAACATCGGCAAGGACCCGAACGTCGCCAAGCCGGCGGCGGAGAAGGTCGAGGGGCTGAACAACGCCCCGCTGGTCGCCGACGCCAAGAACACCGAGCCCGCGATCGACCCGAAGCATCCCCGCGCGCGCCCCTCGATCGACCAGCTGCACACGCGGCCCGCTGTCTTCGAGGACAACCAGTTCGGGACGAGCAACATCGGCCCGATCGCCATGGACGCGCGCTGGAGCAACTACGGTGCGTACATCCACAAGATGATGGAGGCCATCCAGATCCAATGGGAGAGGATCCTGATCGAGAGCCACACGGAGCCGCCGTCGGGCAGCTACGTGACCGTGAAGTTCACGATGGATGACAAGGGCCAGATCACCGAGATTCTCGATGTCGAGAACACCTCGAGCGAGCAGGGCAAGCAGAGCTGCCTGAGCGCCATCACGCTCACCGCTCCCTACGGCGACTGGACGGACGACATGATCGCGGTCCTCGGGCATTCCCAGGAGCTCACCTTCAGGTTCTACTACGAGTGAGCCCGGGCGCCGCAGACCTCTGGGCGGACGTCCCGCTCGGCGCCGGCGTCAGGGTCTTATCGGTTGACGGCAACGGCCTGGCCGCCCTGGCCAAGCCCGAGGGAATCCTCTCCCATCCCAACGGGCCGCGCGACGTCGACCGCTCGCTCGTGCGGGCGCCCTACGACAAGGCCGAGGAGTGCTTCGGGTGGACAGCGGCCGACGGCCGGCCGCGAAGGATCTGGCTCGTGAACCGGCTGGACTCGGCCACGTCCGGCCTGATCCTCGCCTCGGCGGACGGCGCCGTCGCCCGCGAGGTCCGCGCCCAGTTCCAGCGGCGCCGCGTCCGTAAGGTCTACCAGGCGCTCGTATTCGGGAAGCCGAGACAGCCCGCGGAGGCGTGGCGGGACGTCCTGGGGGTCAGCAGGAGGGGAGGGCGGATACGGACCGCCGCGGGGGCCGGCGGCCTGCCGGCCGAGTGCCGCATGACCCTGGTGCGGTCCGGCCCGGGCCGCCTTTCGCTCGTCAGGCTCGAGCCCCAGACGGGGCGCAGCCACCAGCTGCGCGTCCAGTGCGCGAAGCGCGGCCTGCCGATCGTCGGCGACCAGACGTACGGGGACTTCGGGGCCAACAGGGCCTTCGTGAGGGCCGGGGGGCCCAAGCGGATGTTCCTTCATTCGCAGGAGATCGCGCTGGACTACGAGTTCGGCGGCAGGAGGCACGCGTTCTCGGCGCAGGCGCCCCTTCCCGCAGAGTTTGAGCGCCCCGGTTGAGTTCGGAATGGACGGTGGCGCCCGGTTTTGGCAGGATCGCTGGCCCACCGCCCCGGGCGGCGCACCCAAATGATCCTGCCCAAGTCCAACCGCCTCACCCCAGAGCAGGTCGCCGAGATCACGAAGATCGTCGGCGAGTTCGGATGCGAGATCCAGCCGATCATAGGCGCCGTCAGGACCATCTACGCGATCGTCGGGGACGAGCGCGACGAGCTCATGATCAACCGGCTGGAGGGGCTCCCGTTCGTCGAGCGGATCGACCGGATCCAGTCCCCGTTCAAGCTCCTGGACCGCCGCTCCGAGCTGGCGAGCAACCGAATCACGATCGGCGGGGTGACGCTCGGCGAGGAGCTGCTCGTGATCGCCGGCCAGTGCACGATCGACCCAAAGAACCCAAATTACTTCCTGGAGACGGCCGCCGCGGTCAAGGAGGCGGGCGCCCACGTGATCCGCGGGGGAGTCTGGAAGCCCCGAACCAACCCCTACGCGTTCCAGGGCGACAGCAAGTCGATCGAGGTCCTGATGGAGGCCTCCCGCGCCACGGGCCTGCCCGTGAACGCCGAGGTGATGGACGAGCACCAGGTCAAGGTGGCCCTGGAGGCGGGCGTCCACATGCTCCAGGTCGGCGCCAGGAACGCCCTCAACTACTCGCTCCTGCGCTCAATCGGGCGGGCTGTCGCGAAGCGCACCACGGTCGTGCTCCTCAAGCGCAGCCTCC
>DATNLY010000327.1:0-2482 GCA_035602635.1 Opitutaceae bacterium
CCAACGAGATACCGACCGGCGCGCTGCTCCTCGTCTCCGACCAGCCCATGGTCCCGGAGGGCGTGAAGACGCTCGAGAGCGACGCCAAGGTCGACGACAAGTTCGTCGACGGCCATCTCCAGATCGGCATCGATTCCCTGAAGCAGCTCATAAACCAGGGCCTCACGGTGAAGCACCTGAAGTTCTAGGTCAGCCCCCGACGTCGAACCAGAACGGGGCGTACGTCTGCCGGCCGGCGAGGCTGACCTCGGCCCAGATGACGTAGCGGCCTGCGCGGGGGATCATGAGCCGGAACGTGAAGGAGGGCCTCCCCGGGTCGGGGCGCGTGTCCGTCTCGGCGGGGTTCGGGTGGATGTGGGCGAAACCGCTCCGCTGCGCGTCGAACGCGACCAGGTGGGCGTACGCCCCCATGAGGGGCTCCAGCGGCACCGGGCCGCCGGCCGCGCGGCGCACGGCGAGCGTGAGGTTCGCCTGGACGCCCGCCCGGACGGGGGTGGAGGCGGGAGAAAGCTCGAAGCGGTACCCGTCGCGCTCCGAGACCCATGAGAGCGGCTGGGATCCCGCGGCCGCGGGATTGGGCGGCCCGGCGACGTCCAGTTCCGCCTCGGAGTAGAGCCCGCGGTTCGTCGCGACCGGCGTGAAGTCCGCGAAAATCCGGTAGGCGCCCCCGAACCGGGGGCGGAAGCGGAAGGCCCATTCCCCCGGCCGCCGGCCCGGGACCGGGTGCACGTGCTGGTAGTCGTCGAGCGAGGGGTCGGCGATCAGCAGGTGGATCCGGCGGGTCTGCACGACCAGCAGGTCCTCCGGGGCGATCGGCTTGCCACTGAAGGTCGTGAGGACAAGCGTCGCGTCGACGTCCTCCCCCGCCAGAGGGGGGGAGGCGGTCGCAACGGCGAGCGAGACCGGGGAGCGCACCGCGACGACCGGCAGGAACTGGGGGTTGGCCGGGTCGCAGAACTCGATCACGTTCGCGCCCTGGACGCGGAAGTCCATGTGGCTCAGGTTGGTCCCCGTCGGCAGCATGCGCACGGCGGCAAAGAGGGCGGCCGCGGCGGCCGTGAGGGCGCCGACCTGGAGCCATTGCCGGGCCCCGGGGCCGGGGGTGTCCGCCCGGGCCGTCATCGGCGCATCCGGTCCACGAAATCCCTCGGCATCCACTGGCTCCCGTCGGCCCTCCAGGCGATCCTGCCCTTCTCGTCGATCAGCAGCGTCGCCAGCGTGTGGTCCAGGATGTTCCCCCGGAACTGGGCGATCACCCCGAACTGGGTCAGCAGGTCGCGGATCGCGGGCTCGGGCCCGGTCAGGAACGAGAAGTTGCCGGTGTCGATCCCCCGGTCGTCGGCGTACTGCCTGAGGACGCCCGGGGTGTCGTAGGCGGGGTCGAGCGTGATCGAGACGAACTGGATGCCGGATATCCCCGCCGCCTTCGCGAGCTTCTGGGTCTCGGCCATCTTCGCCGTCGAGAGCGGGCACATGGTGGCGATCGGGCAGCGCGAATAGATGAAGTTGAGCATCACCTGCGTCCCGCGGAAGCGGGCGCTGTCGACGACGCGGCCGTCCTGGTCGTAGAGGACGAACTGCGGGACCTGGTCCCCGATCTCGCGGTAGGCCGATCCGCCCTTCTCGAAGGTGTCCTGGCGCAGCATGCGCGCCGCGGCGTTGACCGAGTCGAGGGACACCTTGTCGTCCGGCCAGATCTGCTCGAGCCTCGCGGCCCCGGCCCTGTCCACGACAAGCTGGGCGCGGATGAGCTCCCCGGGCCTCGCGGACGCGGCGTCGCCGGCCGACACCGCGAACTCCATGGTCATGGGCGGCATGTAGCCGGCCACCGCGTTGTGGCGCACGAGGAGGACCTTCCTCCTGGCGTCCGCGGAGACGACCTGGCCGGTGAGGACGAACCGCCGCTCCGCGGGCGGCGCGGGCGCGGGGGTGGCCGCCGGGGAGTCCCCGGGGCCCCGGCCGCAGCCCCCGGCGCACGCGAGCGCGGCAAGCGCCGCGCACGCGGCAAGGGGTCGGAAGGCATTGGACCGCACGGGTACACCAATCCGCCGGAGGAAAAAATTGTCAAAGCGTTTGAGTCGGGCACGATGGCACCTTCCCGAATGCATTCCCGCAGCTGATGGAAACGACACCAGACTCCGCGCGCACCGCCGGCTACAAGCCTGCGCTGGCGGCGTTTTCGGCGCTGTCCGCGGCCTGGGTGTTCGTCCTCGTCTCCCTGGGGGCGTTCACGACGACGATCGGCGCCGGCATGGCCTTCCCGGACTGGCCGCTCTCCAACGGGTCGCTCAACCCGCCCGGCTGGCTGACGCACCTGGACATGTTCGCGGAGCACTCCCACCGGCTGAGCGCGGGCGTGATGACGATCCTGACGACCGTCCTCGCGTTCTGGGTCTGGCGGGCGGAGTCGCGCGCATGGCTGCGCAGGCTCGCGTATTTCGCGCTCGCGCTCGTGGTCGCCCAGGCGGTCCTGGGCGGCCTG
>DATNLY010000330.1:0-2289 GCA_035602635.1 Opitutaceae bacterium
GGCCGGCGTCCGTCCTCTCGTTGAGCAGAGCGAAGCACGCGCTTCCGCTTCCGCTCATGCGCACGGCGATCCCGAAGCGCGCGCCTATCTGATCAATGAGCACCGGAAGGGCGACAAACTTGGCGAACACCGCCGGCTCCATTGAGTTGAAGAGCAGGTCCGCGGCGGGGGCGCCCGGCCTGGCCGTCCAGGCGGCGAGCCTGGCCTCGGCCTCGGCCTGCGCGACGTAGCCCCGGGGCGCCTGCGCCGCCAGCCGCGCGTACGCCCACGGCGTCGGCACGGAGAAGCCGGGCTTGAACACGAGGACCCGGGCCCCTCGGACGCGCCGATAGGTCTCCCTGGGCAGGGCTTCCACGCGCTCGCCGCGCCCGCGCATGACGACGGGCCCCTTTGATAGGAAGAGCGCACAGTCTGAGCCGACCCCGGAGGCAACCCGGCAAAGGGCCTCGTCGTCGAGGGGCCCCCCCGCGAGCCCGTTGAGCGCCACGAGCGCCGACGTCGCGTCGCTGCTGGCGCCCCCGAGCCCCGCGCCCGGCGGTATCCTTTTGGACAGGGTGAACCGGGCACCCCCCTTCCACCCCGTCGCCTCCGCGAAGGCGCTGGCGGCCCTGATGACAAGGTTGCTGGCGTCCGTCGGAACCTCCGGATTGTCGCACTCCACGGAAAACGAGGACCCGCCCGGCTCCACCGAGATCGTGTCGCCCCAGACGAGAGGGGCCGCGACGGAGAGGAGGTCGTGGTATCCGTCGGCCCGGCGGCCCGTGACGGCCAGGAAGAGGTTTATCTTGGCCGGGGCTGGGATCTGCGGAGCGCTCACTTCGGCCGGCATCCTCCCACAATTCGCGGCGCACGCCATTGTTTTCCGTATGGCGCTCCGGCGGCTGGGCGGCGTATTCTCCGCGCCCCCCCATGTCACGCACCGCAGCCATTCTTCTCGCAGCAGGCGCCGGACGGCGCATGGCGGGGGCGGTGCCGGACAAGGTGCTTGCGCTGGTCGCCGGCCGGCCCGTCTTCGCCTACTCGGCGGCGGCCTTCGCGGCAAGCGGCGTGGCCGACCTCTATGTCATCGTCTACAGGGACCGCCCCCAAATGGCGGCCCTGGCGGCCTACGCGCCCACCCCGTCGCTCCTGGTGAGGGGCGGCCGCGAGCGCCAGGACTCCGTGATGGCGGCGCTGGAGGCTCTCCCGGGGGACATTCGGCACGTCTTCATCCACGACTGCGCGCGCCCGCTCATCCTGCCTGGGCAGATTGTCGCCCTGCACAAGGCCGTGCGGCGCAAGCTGGCCGTGGTCCTCGCCCACCGGGTGACCGACACCATCCGGGAGCGCCGCAAGAGCGGGCGCCTGCGCACGCTCGACCGCTCCCGCCTTTGGGCCATGGAGACCCCGCAGGCGTTCTCGAAGGCCCTGATCGAGCGCGCCTACGCGCTGGTCCGCAGGCGCCGGCTCGCCGTCACGGACGACGCGGCCGCGGTCGAGCTGCTCGGCCACCCGGTCGCCCTCCTCGAGAACACCCATCCCAACCTGAAGCTGACCGCGCCCGGGGACCTCGCCTTCCTGGAATTCCTGCTGGCGCCTGCACCCTGATGGGATAGGACAATGGCCATGTCCTTTCGCATCGGGCACGGGTATGACATCCACCGGACGGTCCCCGGCAGGCCGCTCGTGCTTGGCGGGGTCCACTTCAAGGCCGACTTCGGCCTTGACGGGCACAGCGACGCCGACTGCGTGACGCACGCGGTGTGCGACGCCTTCCTCGGGGCCGCCGGCCTGCCCGACATAGGCCACTTCTTCCCGAACACCGACACGACCTGGCGAAACGCCGACTCGCAGATCCTCCTGCGCCGCGTCCTCCAGGTGCTCCGGGAGGACGGCTGGAGCCCGGTCAACCTGGACGCGACCGTCATCGCCGAGAGGCCCAGGATCTCGAACTTCATCGGGGACATGAAGGCCGCGCTCGCGTCGTCGACGGGGCTCCCTTCCACCTCGATCGGGCTCAAGGCGACGACCAACGAGGGACTCGACGACATCGGCAGGGGCCTGGCTATCGCGGCCCACGCCGTCGTGCTCATCGAGCGCGCATGAGACCGGGCTCCGGCGCGGTCGCATTCGCCCTCGCCTGCTGCGCCGCGCTCGGGGGCTGCTCGCGCGGCGAGACCGGCGTGCAGTCCGGCGACCGGGGCCAGGTCCTCCACCGGGGGCTGGCCGTCGAGCCGCCGGACCTCGACCCTCACATGGTCACGGACACCTCGTACTACACCGTCCTCTCGGCGCTCCTCGAGGGCCTCG
>DATNLY010000333.1:0-4090 GCA_035602635.1 Opitutaceae bacterium
GCCCTTGGCCACCGCCGTGCGCACATAGTCGGCGGCAAGGTTGTCGAGCAGCTGGTTCTTCGTGAGCAGCGACACGAAGGCGAAGCCGCCGAGCGAGTAGCATGTGAGGGGAAGGACCGCGTGCCGGGCAAAATCCATGGCCTTCTGCGCCGCCGGCAGGTCGGACCAATTCTCGCTGACGAAGCCGCCCATCGGAAACCAGCCGAGGTGGAAGGACAGGTAGACGACAAGAAGGGCGCCCATGGCATAGCCCGGGATCGCGTACCCGATGAAGATCACGACCGAGCTCACCGAGTCTATCAGCGTCCGGTGCTTCATCCCCTTGAGGATCCCCAGGGGCACGCTGATGCTGTAGGTGATGATGAGGCTGAGGATCCCGTAGGTGAGCGTGACGGGCATCGTGTCGGCGATGACGCGGGTCACGGGCTCGCCGTACCGGAACGAGTCGCCAAGGTCCCCGTGCGTGAGCCTCAGGAGCCAGTGGCCGTAGGCCACGAGCGGCGGCTGGTCATAGCCGAAGTAGGCCTTCAGCTGGGCGAGCTGCTCGTCCGAAAGGGCCCCGCCGCCCTGGCCGCCGCGCGCCGACCCGCCCCCCACCCCGTTCTCCGCCGTCTGCGCGCGCATGATCGCCTGCTCCACCGGTCCCCCCGGTGCGAACCGGGTGATCAGGAAGACCAGCAGCGTGACGCCGAGAAGCGTGGGGACGATCAGAATTAGCCGCCTGAGAAAGTACGCTCGCATCGGTTGGGACCGGGCGAAGCGTAGGCGCAGGGCGCCCGATCACGAGACGAAAGGTTGGGCCCGCCCCTGCGACCGGGCCTATGCCCCGCCAAGAAGTTTGCATGCCGAGCGCCGGCGCCCGTAGATTTTGCAAACCCCCTCCCCCCGAGATTCGGATTCCGCGGGCCCGAGGAACGAACAACCCCAACCCAGGATTCACGATGATGCGCAAGAGTGCCCTCCCAATCTCCCTCCTTGCGGCCGGACTCTCGCTTTTCGCGGGGTGCTCGCTTGTCTGCCCCGCCGGGAAGCCCGCTTCCGCGCCCGCCGCGCCCCTGGTATCCGTGCTCGACCGATTCGCGGCCCCCGGCGTGCCCGCCATGGGACCCGGCGAGGCCGAGGCCCCGGTCGGAAAATGGCGGTCGGCCGCCGCCCCCCGCGCCGACCTGCCGGGAAACGGCATGGCGCAGCACCCGATGCTCTACATCGGGGAAGCCTACAACAAGATGTTCGTCATCCGGGACGGGAAGGTCATCTGGACGTACTCGACCGGGGGGGGATACGAATACGACGACGCCTGGATGCTCTCCAACGGGAACATCCTGTTCACGCGGATGCAGTACGTCGCCGAGATCACCCCCGAGAAGCAGGTCGTCTGGCGCTACGACTGCCCCCCGGGGACGGAGGTCCACACCTGCCAGCCGATAGGGCTCGACCGTGTGTTCTTCGTCAGGAACGGGCTGCCGCCAAGGGCGATGATCGTGAACATCCGCACAAACGCGGTCGAGGTGGAGCACGACCTGCCGGCCCGGAGCCTGACCGACCCGAAGACCGTCCACCCGCAGTACCGCCGGGCGCGCTACACGGCGCAGGGAACGTACCTGCTCCCGATGCTCGGGCTGCTTGACCAGGGCAAGGTCATCGAGCTCGACAAGGACTTCAGGGAGATCTGGAGCTATTCCATCAAGTCGCCCTGGGCGGCGATTCGGCTGAAGAACGGCAACACGCTCATATCGGACGAGCACGAGATCCTGACCCGGGAGGTGAACCCGAAAGGCGAGACCGTCTGGGAGGTCAGGCCCTCGGACCTGCCGGAGAAGTACCGGTTCCTGGACACGCAGAGCTGCACTCGCCTGGCCAACGGCAACACGATCATCTGCTCGCGGGGCGGCGGCAAGAACGGCCCCCAGCTGGTGGAGGTCACACCGGACAAGAGGGTCGTCTGGGTGCTGCAGGACTGGTCGCAGCTCGGGCCCGCGACGGCGGTGCAGGTCCTGGACGATCCCGGCGTCCCGGAGAACCCGGGCGAGTCGGAGCACTGAGGCCGGGACGGGCGCCCCCGGGGGCGTTGCGCCGGGCCCCGGGCAAAAAGGCATTCTTGCAACGGGACGGGCGTTTGCAAAAACTGGGCGGCGCGGGAAGGCTATCGCAGGTTTTCCGGCAAACTACCCCTACCCCGTAATGACCCCGTCCCTTTTCGGCGCAGTGCTTCTCGGCGGCGCCACCGTCCTCGCCGCGGCATCCGCCCCCCCTGAGCCCATGCTTCCGGACTGGGCGAGCCATGTAGGGGCGCAGAGCGTGCCTCCCGAGTCGCGGGCCTTCGATGCGGGCGCCTACGGCGCGGTCGGCGACGGGACGACGCCGGCCACGGCTGCGATACAAGGCGCGATCGACGCCTGCGCGGCGGCCGGCGGCGGGCGGGTGACGCTGCGGCCGGGCACCTACCTGTGCGGGGCCCTCTTCCTGAAGAGCCACGTGCACCTGCAGGTCGACAAGGGCGTCACAATCCTCGCCACCCTCGACGAGTCCGCCTATCCCGTCATGCCCACCCGGATAGCGGGGATAGAGATGTCGTGGCCCGCCGGCCTCATCAACGTGGACAACCAGGAGGACGTGGAGATCTCCGGGGACGGCTCGATCGACGGGCACGGCGAATTCTGGTGGAAGAAGTACTGGACGCTTCGCAAGGGCTACGAGCCCCGCGGGATCCGGTGGGCGGCCGACTATGACTGCCAGCGGGTGCGCATGATCGTCGTCTTTGCCTCGAGGGACGTGACCGTCGAGGGCCTGAGCCTTCACCGGTCGGGTTTCTGGACGGTCCAGGTCACCTACAGCGACCGGATAACGGTGCGCGACGTCAGGATCACGGACAACTTCGCCGTGGACGGGGTCAGGGGCGCGAGCACCGACGGGGTCGACATCGACTCCTCGAGGCGGGTCCTCGTGCAGGGCTGTGACATCGACAACAACGACGACGACATCTGCCTGAAGGCCGGGCGCGACTACGACGGGCTGCGCGTGAACCGCCCCACCGAGTACGTTGTCATCCGGGACTGCGTCTGCCGGCGCGGCGGCGGGGTCGTCTCAATCGGCAGCGAGACCTCGGGCGGCATCCGCCACGTCGTCGCCTACCACGACTCGGGCATCGGCACGAACGAGGGCGTCCGCTTCAAGTCCGCCAGGACCCGCGGGGGCACGATCGAGGACATCCTCATCCTCGACCTCACGCTCACCGGCGTGCGGATGCCGTTCACGTTCGACCTCGATTGGGACCCCGCGTTCAGCTACGGCAAGATCCCCCCGGGGATGAGGGATTACCCCTCCTACTGGGCAGTGCTCACGCGTCCCGTCGAGCCGCCCCAGAGGGGGTACGTGAAATTCCGCGACATCACGATCGCCTCCGTGACCGCGACCGGCTGCCGCCAGGTCATCACCGCCTCCGGCATGGCCGAGAACCCGATCGGGGCCGTCCGGTGGCAGGACATCTCGGCCCAGGGCCGGAAGGCCGGGGGAATCCGGTACGCCAGGGACTGGTCTATGGCGAATGTCCGCTTCCTGACGGACGACGGCGCCCCCGTGGCGCTCGCGGACTGCGAGAATGTCGCGCAGCCCACGGTGGCCCGCGGCAACTGAAGGCTGCCCCCAACCCCTTCCACACCTCCATGAAACTGATCCTCCCCCTGTTCGCCCTCGCCGCGGCCGCGTACCCGGCGGCGGCCGCCGTCTTCTCGCCCGCCGACTTCGGGGCCGCCTTCAGCCCGGCTGTCAACGATGCGGCCGCGATCCAAAGGGCGATCGACGCGGCCTTTGCGGCCGGCGGCGGCACGGTCGCGATCCCAGCGGGGCGGACGATGATGTCGGGCTCGATCGAGCTGAAGTCCAACGTCACCCTAGACCTCGGGCCCGGCTCGCGGCTGGTCGGCAGCACGCAGAAGGCCGACTACCCCGACTCCATATTCATAAAGGCGCGCCACGCGGCCAACGTCGCCATCACGGGCTCCGGGACGATCGACGGCCGCGGCCTCGAGTTCCTCGGGAAGGAGGGCCCCTTCATCTACGAGAAGAAGGACTGGCGGCCGCGGCTGATCCT
>DATNLY010000341.1:0-6422 GCA_035602635.1 Opitutaceae bacterium
CTCGTCAAGGCCGGGCTCGTAGATCGGCAGCGTCGCCGAGCTCCAGGCGGCGATGCGCGCGGCGTTCATGTCCACCACCCGCACCTCGATGTCGGGCGCCTTGAGCGCGATCATCGCCATCGTGGGTCCGCCGACGTAGCCGGCGCCAATGCAGCAGATCTTCATTCGGGTGGAGGGGTGGAATGTTGGGGCCGCACCCCGCGAATCCAAGCAGGAAAAGGGGTGCGCGGGCGGTCCCCGTGGGGGTGCCTACGCCGGCGTCGGGGCCGGGGCGGCTCCGCCGGCACCCAGTCCCTCGGAGGTGGCGGGCTTGTCCGCAGCCTTCTTCTCCTCGGGCTTGTCGACCGGCTTGCCGACGAAGGCCGCGGCGATGGGCGAGCGAATCTCGCCAAATTCCAGGATCTCCAGGACGTGGCGTCCCTCGATCGTCTCGTGCTCGAGGAGCGCCTCGGCGATCTTCTCCAGCGCCGGCCGCCGCTCCCCGATGATCTTCCTCGCCCGGTCCAGCTGCTCCGAGATGATGCGCTGGATCTCGGCGTCGATCTTGCGCGCCGTCTCCTCGGAGACGTTGTCTGTCCGCGTGATCTCGCGGCCGAGGAAAACGGTGTCCGTGTTGTCGCCGTAGGCGATGGGGCCGAGCGGGCTCATCCCCCAGTCGCAGACCATGTGGCGCGCGATCGCGGTGATCTGCTTGATGTCGCCGGCAGCCCCGCTCGAGATGTCCCCGAGGGCGATCTCCTCGGCGATCCTGCCGCCGAGTCCCATCGCGATCTGGTTGAGCATCCGCTTCATCGCCTGCGTCAGCACGTCCCGCTTCGGTATGAACATCGTGCTCCCGAGGCTGCGCCCGCGCGGGATGATGGTCACCTTGTGCACGGGCATATGGCCGTCATCGAGAACCCCCTGGACGAGCGCGTGGCCGGCCTCGTGGTACGCGATCAGCCTCTTCTCGTCGTCATTCATCACCCGCCTGCGCTCGCGGCCGAACTGGACCTTCTCGCGGGCCTCCTCGACGTCGGAGGCATCGATCTTCTTCCTGTTCCTGCGGGCCGCAAGGAGCGCCGACTCGTTCAGGAGGTTTGCGAGCTCGGCGCCGGAAAGCCCCGGGGTCCCCCTGGCGATGACGCCGAGGTCGACGTTGTCGCCCAGGTTCAGCTTGCGCGCGTGCACGCGCAGGATCTGCTCGCGCCCGATCATGTCCGGGAGGTCCACGTAGATCTGCCTGTCGAACCGGCCCGGGCGAAGGAGCGCGCTGTCAAGGACGTCGGGCCGGTTGGTCGCGGCGATGATGATGACGCCCTCGGTCGTGTCGAAGCCGTCCATCTCAACCAGGAGGGAGTTGAGCGTCTGCTCGCGCTCATCGTTGCCGCCGCCGAGGCCGGCGCCGCGCTGGCGGCCCACCGCGTCGATCTCGTCGATGAAGATCAGGCAGGGGGCGTTCTTGCGGCCCTGCTCGAACATGTCGCGCACCCGTGAGGCGCCGACGCCGACAAACATCTCCACGAAGTCGGAGCCCGAGATGCTGAAGAAGGGCACGTCAGCCTCGCCGGCCACGGCCTTGGCGAGGAGCGTCTTGCCCGTGCCCGGGGGCCCCACCATCAGGATCCCCTTGGGGATGCGCCCGCCCATCTTCGTGAACTTCTTCGGGTCCTTGAGGAATTCCACGACCTCGGAGACCTCCTCCTTGGCCTCGTCGCAGCCGGCGACGTCGCCAAACGCGACCTTGTCCCGGTCGCGCGTCAGGAGCTTCGCCCGGCTCTTGCCAAAGTTGAGCGCGCCCCGGCCGGCCTGCCTGAGCTGGCGGACAAACAGGAAATAAAGGACCCCCATGATGATGAGGATCGGGATGACCTGGGCGGCGATCTGGGTGAGAAGCGTCGTCGTCGGGCGCTCGATGAACTTGTTCGACTTCTGCAGGCGCTCCATGTTCGCGTCCGTGAGCCGCCCCGAGGCGCGGAATGCGGTGGTCTTGATCCCCCGCTCGTTCTTCAGGAGCGGCTCGTTCAGGTCCCCGGTGATCAGGACCCAGTTGCTGCCGCCGGACGGGTCCGGCTGGATCATGCCGCCCTTTATCCCGGAGTTCTCGGCATAGGTGACGACCTCGTAAATCGTCAGCTGTGCGGGTGATACGTTGATCCCGGGCGACCACCAGAGCAGGACGGCGACCGCCCCGAACAGCATGAACCAGAAAATGAGGACCTTCGGCTGAAAACGATCGGGAGGAAGGTTCTTCAGCTGACGGCGCGGCTTCTTAGGGTCGGTGTCAGGCATCGAAAAGGGTTATGACTGTGCATTCTACGTTGTTGTTCCCGAGCTGCAAGTCAATGGGCTCTGGGCTTTCTGCGCATTTTTTCGAAGCGCAGGCGTCCCGCCCGCAGCGTTGCAAAGCCCTCGTTCCCAAGGCTGTGCCTTGCAGAGGCTCCCCGCTCGACCGCGAGCAGGAGCGCGCCAAATCCCCTGCGCGAAAGCTCTCCGGCCCTCGGTTGAAGCAGGAGCCACCGGTGGAGGGCCCGCCGGACGACCGCCCTCGGCTTGCCGGCCAGCCTGGCGGCCGAAAGCGAGCCGTCGGCCCCCAGCGCCTTCAGGGAGTCCACCCATGCCTCGAGCGCGCGGTCGTCCTCCTCAAGGAGCTCCCGGGAAAGGGCGGCACCTGCCAGGGCGTCCCTTTCCGAGGCCCGCACCCAGCGCGGAATCACGTCCCGCCTCAGGCGGTTCCTGAAGTGGGCGCCCTCAGAATTGCTCGAGTCCTCCCTCCAGTCGGCACCGCACGAACGGAGCGCCCGGGTGATCTCCGCCTTCTTCAGGCTGAGGAGGGGCCTCACGTGGAACCGCCCCCCGGCCGCCTCTCCCCGGGCGAACGCGTGGACCGCCCTCGGAGCCGCCAGGCCCGCCGACCCGCTCCCGCGGGCCAGGCGCATCATCATTGTCTCGGCCACGTCGTCCTGCTGGTGGCCGAGCATGAGCACCCGCAGCCTTCGGCGGGACATCTCCCGCTCGATGAACGCGAAGCGCCCCGCGCGGGCCTCCCCCTCGCTCCCGCGCCTGCGCCCGGAGGTCCATCGGCCCGACACGAGGGGCACCCCCAGGGACGCGCACACGCGCCTGCAGAACCGCGCGTCGGCCGTCGACTCCGGCCCCCGCAGGCGGTGGTCGAAATGAAGCGCGGTCAGCCGCGACCGGCGGGCGGGCCAGTGGGCCCAAAGGAGGAGAAGGAGCGCAAGGGAATCCGCGCCGCCCGAGAACGCGACGGCCCACCGCTCGGCGCGGGGCCGCGAGGCGGCCCATCCGACGGCGCCGGGGTGCAGCCGCTCCACCGGAACCCGCGCGGCCAGGGCCCCGGCGGCCCCCTTCCAGTCAGTTGAGCGGCGCTTTTTCACCCTGGGGTCCCACCGGGGCCGGTCAGGCGAACGCCAGGTGCGTCTTGCCGAAATACGGGACCAGTGCCGGGGGAATGCGGACGCGGCCGTCCGTCCCGAGGTTATTCTCGATGATCGCCGCCATGACGCGCGGGACCGCGAGGCCGGAGCCGTTGAGCGTATGGACAAGCTCGGCTTTGCCCGACTCCCGGGAGCGGAAGCGGATCTGCGCGCGGCGCGCCTGGAAGGCCTCGAAGTTCGAGCAGCTCGACACCTCAAGCCACCTCTTCTGCCCGGCGGCCCACACCTCGAGGTCGTACTTCTTCGACTGCGCGAAGCCCAGCTCCCCCCCGCACATGAGGAGCACACGGTAGGGAATCTCCAGCTTCACGAGCAGCGCCTCGGCGTCCGCCCTCAGGCGCTCGAGCTCGTCGTAGCTTGTCGCGGGGTGGACCCACTTCAGGAGCTCCACCTTGTCAAACTGGTGGACGCGGTTCAGTCCGCGCACGTCCTTGCCGTAGCTTCCCGCCTCCCGCCGGAAGCAGGGCGAGTACGCGCACCTGAGGACCGGAAGGGCCTCCTGCTCCAGGATCTCGTCCCTGTAGAAGTTGGTGAGCGGCACCTCCGCCGTCGGGATCGCGAAGAGCCGGTCTGGGGTCGTCTCGTACATCTGGCCCTCCTTGTCCGGGAGCGCACCGGTCGCCGTGGCGCTCGCCGCGTTCACGAGTATCGGCGGCGACACCTCAACGTACCCCGCCCGGACGCCCTCATCCAGGAAGAAGTTGATGAGGGCCCTCGCGAGCCGCGCCCCGTCCCCGATGAGGAAGGGGAAGCCGGCGCCCGTCACCTTTGCGCCCCGCTCGAAGTCGAAGAGCCCGGCGAAGCCCGGGATCTCCCAGTGCGGCGCGGCGTGCCCCCCGACCGCCCCCGTGTCGCCATGGCTCGAATACACCACGTTCTCCTGAGGGGTGCGGCCCTCTGGCACGCTCTCGTGCGGGAGGTTGGGGAGGCTCAGCATGGCGTCCCTCCACGCCTCCTCGGACGCCTTGAGGCCGGCCTCCCGCTCCTTGATCTGCGCCGAGACGGCCTTCATCTCTCCAAGCTTGGCGGCGAACTCGGGCGAGCCCTTCGCGAGCGCCGCCATCGCGGCATTCGCGGACTTCTGGATCGCCCGGAGCTGCTCGACCGACTGGAGCTTGGCGCGCCAAGCCGCGTCGGCGCCGAGCACGGCGTCAAGGTCCACCTTCAGGTGTTTCCTTGCGATCGCTGAGCGGACGAGGTCGGGCGACTCGCGGATGAGTTTTGGGTCGAGCATGGAGGGGTGCCTCGCGGGGGTCTCTCTAGGGAGGGGTTCCCGGATCGTCAACGGCCCCGTATCCTCTGGAAGCGCGCGTAGACGTCGCGCGCCGGGAGGAGCTTCAGGTCGCCCACCGGGGCCTGGATGAAGTGGTTGTGTGGGCCCCCGACCGGGTACGGCCCGTAGAGCTGCGGGTCGGTGGGCCCGAAGATCCCAAACACCTTCACCCCGAGCGCCGCCGCCAGGTGCATGGGCCCGCTGTCGTTCGTCACCACCCACTCGGCGCGCTTCACGAGCGCGGGGAGCGAGACGAGGCTCGTGTTTCCCGTCAGGTTCAGGAACTGGGCCGCCGGGAACGCCCCCTTGTCCGGCAGGAAATTGCTCCCGGCCCACACGACCTTGCGCGACTTGTCCTCCTTAAGGATCATCTCCGTCAGCTGCTTGAATCCCCCCCATTTCTTGTCGGCCCTCCTGCTGTCGGGAAAAAGCACGAAGGGCCGGGCCCCGCCCCTGCCGTCGGCGAACTTCAGGTTCAGGCTGTCCACCTCCCTGAACTTGAGGTGGCCCCGCACCTCGGGCTTCTCGCCGAGGACACGGCAGAACTGGAGCAGAATGTCCAGCGAGTGGCTGCGGCGCCCGGCGGGCGGCAGCGGGACCCTCTCGTCGTAGAATATCCCGGCCCACTCCCGCGCATCGCTGCGCCCCACCTTGCGCCTGGCCCTCACCCGCTTCGTCATCAGGCCCGTGCGCAGGAGGCCCTGCATGTCGAACACGTAGTCGAACTTGGTGGCGCGCACCTCGCGCATGAGCTTCAGGAAGCTTTTCGCCCCCCCGTCCCTGTCGAAGACGTACACGTGGTCGACCGCCTCGCACGCGCGCACGATCGGGGCGAAGATCTCGCGAACGATCCAGGAGATGCGCAGGCCCGGCCGCTGCGCCTTGAGCGACGTGGCCACCCGCAGGGCCTGGACGATGTCCCCGAGGGAAGAGGGTTTGATGATAAGGAGTTCGGTCATTGACGCGGGAGCGTAAGGTTTCATGGCTTTTGCAGGCGGAAATCAAATGTCAAATCCCATAGCTCCGTTCCCCACCGATTGATTCCCCTTGCCCTGAACGTCCTAGGCCGGCTGCTCGCCCTCGCTCCCGAGCCCGCCCTGCGCGCGCTCTCGGTGGCGGGCGGCGAGGTCATCCTCTGGCTGGCCCCGCGCCGCCGGCGCGTCCTGCGGTCAAACCTGCACCACGCGTTCCCCGGCCGGCCGCGCGCCTGGAGGCGGAGGATGGCCCGGGAGAGCTCCCGCCGGGTGGTCGAGACGGCGATGCTCTCCGCGGCCGCCCCGTTCCTCTCCGACCTGCGGATCAGGAGGATGGCGACGCTCGGCCCCTCCGTCGAGGCGTGGGTGCGGGACCTCCAGGCGAACCCCCGCCCGGTGGTCCTGGCGACGCTCCACCTGGCGCTCTGGGAGAGCCAGACCTGGATGAAGGTTCTCAGCGCCGGCGCCCTGCCCGAGTTCGGGATCATCTACCGGCCGCTGGGGAACCCCTCGCTCGACGCGCTCGTCAAGAGGACCCGCGAGCGCCACGGCTTGCGGCTCCTTTCGCGCCGGGAGGGGTTCGCCGAGGCGCTCTCGATCCTGCGGGGCAAGGGGTGCGTCGGCGTGCTCTTCGACCAGAACGCGGGCGACCGGGGCTCGCTTTCGCTGCTCTTCGGCCGCGTGTGCTCGTCGACCGAGCTGCCGGGAATCCTCATGGCCAAGTTCGCGGCGGAACTG
>DATNLY010000344.1:0-9741 GCA_035602635.1 Opitutaceae bacterium
CGAGGATGCCATTCATGGGGTTGCGGATCTCATGGCTCATACTCGCGACGAACTCCGTCTTTGCGGCGTTCGCCTTCTCAAGCTCCTGCGTGCGCTGGCGCACCATCTCCTCGAGGATATCGGCCCGGCGCCTGATGGAACTGACCCGAAGCCGCACGAGGCCGAGGAGGGAAGATGCGCCGGCGAGCGCAAAGATCGCGTAGGCGAGCGGCGTTCGCCACCAGGGAGGCGAGATCTCGAAGTGGAGCACGGCCGCCTCGCCCGCCTCGCCGGAATCCGAGATCATCCGCACCCTGAAGTCGTAGGTGCCGTCTCGCAGGACGGGGAACTCCGCCTGCGCGGCATCCGTGGGCGGGGACCATTCCGTCTCGGCGCCGCCGAGCATCGTCTGGAACCTCTCCGTCTCGCGCATCCCGTAGTCGAGGGAGCTGAACTCGACGTGGATCTGCCTTGCGGAATACGGCAGGACCCCGCCGACGGGTCCCGGCGCGCCGCTGCCGCCGGCCCGGAACGAGGCGCTTATCCTTGGCGTCGGCGGAAGGGGGCGCGCGGCCAGGGCGGCGGGACCGGCGCGCACGAGGGATTCGCTTCCCGCGATCCAAAGCGCATCCCCGTCGGGCGCGGAGACCACATGGAGCGCGGACAGCGATCCGATGGCCGCGAGGCCCTCGATGGATCTCGGCGTCCACACCGCGCCGTCGCGCGCGATCGAGATCCTGCCGAGCCGCGGCGAGTTTCCCCCCGAGGGAGCGTCCAATGCCGCCCAGACCGCCCCGCTGGCGTCGGCATTGGAGATCGCGGCGGGGCTGCCGTCCGGGACGCCCGTGACGGGACGGAACCGGTCGGAGCCGGGCGCAAGATAGTAGGCCGCTCCGCTTGCAAGGGCGACGACCGCGGTTCCCGCGCGGGCGACCAGGGTCGGGCCGGAGGTCGGGAGGGATCCGAACTTGGGCGCGGCGCGGGCCGCATGGGCCGAGCCCGGCTCGGCCACGAACAGGCCCTCTGACTGGGTGCCGATCCACAGCCTGCCCGTGGGCTCGTCGACCATCGAGTCGCCGTAGTCCGGGAGGGAGTCCGCGACGACCGCGGACCGGCCGGTCTGGAGGTTCACCGAATACACCCGGTCGTCCTGCGAGGCGAGGACGTCCCCCGGCCGGGCCCTGGACAGGCTGGTCTGAAACACGATGTCGGACTTGAAAAGCGTCCGCATCCCCGCGGGCGTCCACAGCCCGAGGCCGTGGACATGGCTGATCACGAGCCCCTGCGGCGCGGAAAGCAGGCTGTAGAATCGGCCGCTCCTGACGCCAAGGGTCGAGAATTCGCCCGCCCCTCCCGGGTCGGAGCCGGGGGACAGGCGAAGCACGTCGCTGGCCGAGGCCACGTAGGTCGTTCCCCCCCATTCGGCCAGCGATACCCCGCCGCCGGGCGGGTAACCGCTCCGCTGACCGTAGGACGCGACGCCCGACGCAACGTCCAGCCGGACGATGTGCGACGGCCCCATGGCCCAAAGGGCCCCGTCGCGGTCGACAAAGAGCGAGTAGATCTGGTTGTCGGGGAGGCCGGCGCTCCGGTTGAAGACGCGGCGGATGCCTCCCGACCGGTCGACGACGGCTATCCCGCCGAGAAGGGTGCCGACCGCGAGCGAGCCGTCCCTGAGGCGCACCGCCGAGGTCGGCGTGTTGGCGCGCACGAAGAGGGAGGCGCCCGTCTCCAGCGGCGAGCACACCCCGTTGCGGAGCGAATAGAAGCCGCCCGATGCCAGCAGCAGCCAGTCGTCCGTGGAGTCGTCCAGCCAGCGGATGTCCGCGGCCCCGATCGCGGACGAGGGGACCACCACGGAGGGGCCCTCGGCGCCGATCCTGAGAAGGCCGCTCGGGGGATAGTAGACGTAGACGGACTTCTGCGTGCGGGTGGACCACAGCAGGTGCGCGCCGGGAAAATCCCACGTCTCAAGCCGGCGCCCGTCCCACCGCAGGACCTGTCCGTGCGCCACAAAGGTCGCGCGGTCGTCGCCCTCGGCGTACACCCTCCACACGTCGCCCAGGCCGGGGTTTCCGGGCGGAAGCATGGGCATGAGGGAATGGTACGCGAGGCGCCCCTGCGCCCCGGGCTCGAACCACCCGATCTGGTTGACTCCCGCGGTCCAGAGGCGCCCGTTCGGACCCACGTCCAGTCCCCGGACGGCGTAGGTGGGGTCCATGGCCTCGGCGCGCCACCGGTCGCCGTCGAACGAAACGACGGAGTCGCAGCCGAAATATATGACCCCCGACCGGTCCTGGGCGGCGGACCAGGCCATCGTCCTGACTCCGGTCTCGCGCGACGTGAAGACCCGGGTCGGCGGCATCCCCCCGTATTCCTGGTTCCAGACCGGGCCCGCGCCACCCGCGGAGGCCGGCGCATCCAAGGCGGCGAGCCCGAGGAGAATGCCAACGACCGAGGTGCGGGCCGCCCGCGGAAGGGCGGAAATGGCGCCGGGGGATCGGCGGGGCCTATTCAGGGGGCGACCACATCCAGGGGGCATTGCGACGAATAGACCCGGCCCTCCGGGTCGGTGGCGCGCACGTGGAGCGTGTGAGCGCCCACGTGAAGGTCCGCAGGCACGGGGCCGCGCCACAAGTGATAGCAGATCGCGGGGTCCGGGAGCCTCGGCCCCGCGGCCGGGTGCGATGTCGAGTCCTGGGCGATGAATTCGGCGGCGTAGGACGGATCCCAGCCCAGGACCCTGGGAACTGAATTCCACGCCCGCTCGTCCACCCTCGCCTCGACGATCCAGCCGTCGTGACCGTTGAACACATTGGCATAGAAGGAGACGTAACCCTGACCCGGCGCCACGGCCCGCGGCGCGTGGAGCGCCATCTGATGGTCGGCCGGCCCCTGGGCCGGAACGTAGTCGAGGGAGACCCTGTCGCCCGCGAACCCGATCACCGCGTAGCCCGGCGGCGTGCCGTCCCACATTGTCGCGGCGGGGATCCCGCCGGAGTCGCGCGGCCCGCCCCAGAACCCGCCGCATGCCGCCGCCACGTTGTACTCGTGAAGGCCGCCGGGGCCCGTCCATCCGTCCTGCGGCCCGTGCATCACGTGGCGCTGGTAGTGGGTGTGCCCGGAGAGGATCAGGACGCGCTCGCGGTTCCCGAGGACCCCGAACAGCCGGAGGCGGTCCGCGCGGCGGAAGGTCTCCGCCCCGGACGGATCCGGCGAGAACAGCGGGATGTGCATCATCAGGACCACCCATTCGCGGGGTCCCGCGCCACGGAGAAGGTTCGCCAGGAATTCAAACTGGTCGTTGCGCAGGCCGCCGACGTAGCGGGGTCCGCCGAGCGGACGCACGTCGTCCAGCGCCACGAACAGTGCGGGGCCGGCGTGGAACGCGTAGGTCGACGGCCCGTAGACCGACTCAAAGGGCCCCACCGCCGCGCGCTCGTCCGGGGTCCCGAGCGCCAGGTCGTGGTTTCCCGGAAGGCTGTACCAAGGGACCCCGATCCGGGCCAGCACCGCGTTGACCGCCCCAAAAAGGTCGGGCCGGTCATACACGACATCGCCCAGCGTGACGCCGAACGCCATGTCCGGCCTGTGCCCGGCCCCGGCGACGAGACCGCGCGCAAGGTAGTCCACCTCGGCGGCGGAGGACGGCTGCGGGTCCGTGAGCACCATTGCGCGCAGGTCGTCCGGCTCCTCGGAGCGCACAAGCGGGAAATCGGCGTTCGCACCGCCGTGCCGCGAGTAGAAGAGGGGGAGGTTGGCGTCGTCGACCGGCGGACGCCATCCCCTGGGCTTGACGACAAAGGTCATCGACCCGGGCCGGTCGGCTATGCTGTAGGCCCCGTTTGCGTCGGTCAGTACCACGTCGACGCCGTTGGAGACTTCGACGGCCAGCAGGCCCGGCTCGCCCGCATCGCGGACGCCGTTGCCGTTGCGGTCGTCAAAGACAACCCCCGGGCCCGCATACAGGCGAGCGGCCGCAAATGCGGCGGCCACCAGTCCCGCCCGCGCGGCGGCGGCGCCCGGTCTCATGGGTGGATGGACTCGGCGTGCGCGGCGCCGGGCGCCCCAAGCGCCAGCGCGTCGGGGCCGATGCACCCGGGGTTTGCGCGGAACATGGAGGGCGGGAGGCTACCGCTTTGGCGGGGCCCCGTGGTGCGCGGCGTGGGAGGCGTAGGCCGCCGTGTCCGAGAGCATGGCGTCGATCGTGGCGGCAATGGGCTCGGCGCGGACGATCCCGGAGAAGACGGCCTTGTCGCCGATATCATCCTCGAGGATGAATGCCGGGCGCTGCCCGATCCTGTGCGCGAGGAAATCCGCCGTGCTCGCGTCAACGCGGCCCCGGACCGCCTTGGACTCGGCGCGGGCGCGAAGTTTCTTCGCGGGTATGCCGGAGGCCTTGGAGGCGACGGCGGCCGCCTCTCCCATGTCCCCGACCTTCCTGCCGCGGAACAATGCCGCGCTCGCCAGGGCGAGGCGTATCGTGTCGTCGGAGAACCCGAAATCCCTGCCGGCCTCGGCGACAAGGCTGGGGTTATCATAGTCCCCCCCGCGGTCCTCCTCAAACCACCCGGGATTCAGCATGTACGGCGAATGCATCACGGTGCCCCCGCTGCGCCGGTAGAACCACTCGCACTGCGCGCGGGACACCGGGAAGTCCCCCTTGCGCATGAGCGCGATCCTCCACTCAAACGTCGCCCGGCCCTTGTAACGGTCCTTCAACTCGGCCCAGACGGGCTCGACCCAATGGCACCAGGACGACAGGACCTCCAGGTAATAGGTGACCTTCATGGCCGGAAAGAGGATACCCGGCCCGGCGCCTCGTCAAGGGGCCTGAGTACCGGCGCCATGAAACCCGTCCGCCCTCAAAACCCGGCATTGTCTTGGGATGGACGCGCTGATTGGTTCCACCCCCATGAGGATCCTTGGGATTGACATAGGCGGTTCGGCGATAAAGGGGGCGCCGGTTGACACGGACACGGGAAAGCTCCTGGGCGCCCGTTTCAAGATAGAGACCCCGGTGAAGCTTTCCCCTGAGGAGATGGCGGATGCCGCGGGGATGATCGCCGTGCATTTCAAGTGGCGGGGCCCAGTCGGGATAGGGTTCCCTGGCGTCATCCACGGGGGGAGGATCCTGACATCCGCCAACCTCGACAAGGCGTTCATCGACTGCGACGGCCGGAAGCTGTTCAGTGGGGTGATCGGCCGGCCGGTGGCCCTGATCAACGACGCGGCCGCGGCCGGCCTCGCCGAGATGAAGTTTGGCGCCGGCAGGAACTTCGGCGGTAAGGCGCTCATGCTCACGCTTGGCACCGGCGTCGGGTCGGTTCTTTTCTATCGCGGCGCGCTCTTCCCATGCGAGCTGGGGCACCTGCCGATGAACGGCAAGGATGCCGAGAAGAGGGTCGCGGCCTCCGTCAAGCGCCGCAAGGACCTCTCATGGAGGCAGTGGGGCACCCGCCTCGGGTCCTACATCGATATCCTCGATAGGATCCTATGGCCCGAGCTCATCATCATCGGCGGGGGCGTGAGCGCCAAGCACGCAAAATTCTTCAAGTTCGTGAAGACGAGGGTGAGGATGGTGCCAGCCGAATTCTTCAACGAGGCGGGGATAGTCGGCGCCGCGCTCTGGGCCGAGCAGGAACGCAGGGGTTGAAGCGGCGCAGTCCCGGACGACGTGAGGGACGGTGCTGGTACTGGGCTCGCCGGAGCCGTTATTCGTCTCTGCTTTACGTCGATTCGTCGCAAAGTGTCGCATATCGGCTTGATTAATCCGGCTCGCCGTCGGAATGAAGCGCTCCGCACCGATGAAGAACCGCTGGCTAAGGACGGCCGCCATTGCCGCCGGTTGGGCATTCCTCGGGCTCGTGCTCTCGGTCGAGCTCTACTTCAACAACCGGGCGGAGGGGAACGGCTGGGCGGATTTCGAGGCCATCGCGATTCCCCAATTCGGGAGGGCCGCCATGTGGGCCTGCCTTGCCCCGTTCATCCTGATGCTGCGCGACCGGGTCCCGCTGAGCTCGGGTCGGTGGATTGGCGGCGTTCTCTTCCATATCGCGTTCAGCTTTATCGTGATGGCGACCTACTACCTGGGCCGAATCGAGGCATATTCGGTGCTATTCGAGCCGATAAATGGCGGATTCTGGCATCAGGCCGACAGGCAATTCTACGGGCACAACCTTATCGACATCGCCTATTACTGGGCCGTGATCGCCTTCGGCTATGGCGTCGAGATCCAGCGCAAGTACAAGAACGAGGAGATAAGGACCGTTCAGCTCGAGTCCCGGCTGATCGAGGCCGAGCTCAAGGCGCTCCGCGAGCAGCTGAAGCCGCATTTCCTCTTCAACACGCTCAACGCCGTGGCTGCCCTCGTGCGCGACGGAAAGAACGACTTGGCCGTAACTTTGCTGGCCCGGCTGGGTTCTCTTCTTCGCATGTCGCTTGACGGGACCCACGAGAACGAGACGACCCTGCAGGCGGAGCTGGATTTTCTTGAGCGCTATGTTGAGATTCAGAAGGCAAGGTTCTCGGACCGCCTCACCGTGAAGATGCTTGTCGAAAAGGCTGCGCTTGGAGTGTCCGTCCCCCGGCTGATCCTCCAGCCGATCGTGGAGAACGCCATTCTCCACGGTGTGGCTCCCAAGGCCGGTCCAGGGACGGTTGAGATCCTTGGCAGGGTGGATGGCGGCACGCTGCGCCTCGAGGTTCGCGACGACGGCCCGGGGCTGCCGAGCAATGGCGGGATCGTCGAGGGCACCGGGCTTTCGAATACCCGGGAGCGCCTGCGCAAGACCTACGGCAATTCGGGGACGATGACGCTCCGAAGAATCCCCTCCGGCGGAACATCCGTGGAAATGACGCTTCCCTGCCGCGCATGACGCCCAATCGCAGATCCCCCGACGTTGGCCGGATCCGCACGCTGATTGCGGACGACGAGCCGCTTGCCCGCCGAGGCGTGCGGCTGCTCCTTGAGCGCGATTCCGGGATAGAGGTCGTGGGCGAGGCCACGGGAGGGGCCGAGGCGGCGGACCTCATCAAGCGCCTGCGACCCGACCTCGTGTTCCTGGACGTCCAGATGGTCGGGTGCGACGGGTTCGAAACACTGAGGCGCGTGGGGCCCGAGGCCGCGCCGGTCGTCGTTTTCGTCACGGCATATGACGAGTACGCCCTCCGGGCGTTCGAGTTCAACGCAGTCGACTATCTCCTCAAGCCTTACGATGACACGAGGTTTGCCTCGGCGCTCGACCGGGCAAGGGGCCTGGTGATGCTCCGACGGCAGGACGTCGTCGACAACCGACTGGCGCGGCTTCTCAGCCATCTGGACGGGGCGGCCGCGGATCGGATTCTCGTGAAGTCGTCCGGCGAGATCATCTTCCTCAAAATGAACGAGATAGATTGGGTCGAAGCCGAGGGGGACTACGTCAAGTTCCACGTCGGCGGGCGTTCGCACATGATGCGGGGCACGATGGCGGCCCTGGAGGCGCGGCTGGACCCGGTCCGGTTCATTCGAATTCACAGATCAACGATCGTGAACGTAGACCGGCTGAGGAAGCTGAGTCCTTCGTTTGACGGTGAGTACGCGGTCATTCTCCACGACTCGACAAAGCTCCGACTGAGCCGGGGCTACCACGACCGGATCAAGGCATTGCTGGGAGGCGTCGGGTAGCCGCCCGGCGCCCGGCCGGCGCTTTTTGCCGCGTTGTTGGCCCCATTGGTCGCATTTCAGGATCCGCGCGCTGTGAAGGCGGGTTTAAGGGCTCATGCGAACCGTGCTTCTCGCAGCCCTCGTGCTTCTGGCCCCGGCTGCGGCGGCCGCCTCGGACGGCCTCTCAAGCGCGCTTGCCGCGCGTTCACTGCTGGGGCCGTCCATCTGGGCGCGCGTGGTCCGGATCGAGACAGCGGGGCCTCAAGGAGTGTTCGGCGGCGGCGCGCATCCAGGAGCAATTTACGCCCTCGTGTTCGAGCTTTCGGGCATCCTCTGGTTCTACGAAGAATCCAGCGGCACACAGAGCCTTTCGCTGAGGACCGGCTCCCTGGATGCTGACAAGGCGGCCCCGGGTCCGCTCTTCAGGGCGATAGACCGCCGGTTTACAGCCTGGTCATGGGCCCCCGAGGCGACGGACTCGCGGGCGCGCCATTCCCAAACGCCTCCCAACGCCTGCTTCATCGAGAGCGTCGCGTCGCTTTTCCAGCGGCTTTCGGCCGGAGGCGAGGCGCGCGCGCCCAGGCTGCTTTCCTACTATGTCGACACACCCTTCGGCCAGCGCGGCCACACTGTGCTTGTCTTTGGGACCAGGGACGGCGTCTCGGCCGTCGACCCTGAGATTTCGGAGCGGCCCATGAAGATCCCAGCCTATCTGGCCCGGGATCCGCGGACATTGTCGGCGTACCTGAGGGGCGGACCCATCGCGGGCGCGCGAACGCTCGCGATTTCGAGCCCCAGCGGGCCGGGGCTTGGCAGCCAGCTTGCCATGATCCCGCGAAACCGGGATCCAGCAGGTTGACCCTTTTGCCCCCGGCCCCCCTTTGGGGGGGTTGAGGCAGGGGCTGGTCGCTCAGATTGGTGTAACTTTGGCGCGGGGAGGGGTGTTGTGGGGGCATGGCGACTAGGCATACGGGTGATTTCCGGCCTTTTGACCCCGGCAGGGGGGCGGTTTGCCGCAAATTTGGGGCATCCTGCCGCATAGTCGTTTCACTTTTGGGAGACCGCCCATTCGTATGTGCCCGTTCGTTGTCAGTTGTGTTGGCGTGGGGGGGCTTGTTCTGGCCCCCCCACGCTGTTTTTATTGCTGGCGGGGGGCGCGACTTGGCCATTTGACTAACAACCCTTTACCCGTGAATGCTTCACCCATGACCGCCGCCCTTTCGCCCGGGAATGCCTCCGCCTCGCCCGCGGTCAAGGCCCGCAAGAAATCAAGACTCGTCTGGTACATCGCAGGCGCCACGGTGCTTGTGGCAGCGCTCGTCGCCATCGCGCTCGTCAAGAAGCGCAATTCCGCCGCCGTCACCCCGGTGACCACCGAGCTGGCCGTGACCAAGACCATCGTCCAGGTCGTCACCGCCACGGGTAAGATCCAGCCCGAGGTCGAGGTTAAGATCACCCCCGAGGTGTTCGGGGAAATCGTCGCCCTGCCGTTCAGGGAGGGCGCCGCGGTCAAGAAGGGCGACCTCATGGTCAAGATAAAGCCGGACCTCTACCAGGCCCAGGTCGAGCAGGGGACGGCCGCCGTCGCCGCCGCGCGCGCTGCCGCAGTCAACAGCGAGGTGCAGCTGGAGAAGGCGACGGCCGACCTCAAGAAGTACCAGGATCTCTACGACAGGAAGCTCGTCTCCGATTTCGACTACAGCGTCTACAAGACCAATTTCGACGCGGCCAAGGCCGCCCGCGCCTCCTCGCTTGCAAACGTCGACGGAGCCTCGGGCATCCTCAAGCAGTCCCAGGATTCGCTTTCCAAGACCTCAATCTACGCCCCCATGGACGGGACGGTGAGCGCGCGCGAGTCGGAGGTCGGCGAGCGCGTCCAGTCGTCGACCAATTTCGCCGGCACCGAGATCATGAGGGTCGCGGACCTGAGCAAGATGGAGGTCCGCGTGAACGTTAACGAGAACGACATCGTGAACGTGAAGGTGGGCGACCCCGTCAAGATCAGCATCGACGCTTATCCCGACCGCAAGTTCAACGGCGTGGTCCGGGAAATCGGCGCCTCTGCGGCCAACAGCGGCGGCACGGGCAGCGGCGCGTCCGCGGCGACCGGGACCGTG
>DATNLY010000371.1:0-2954 GCA_035602635.1 Opitutaceae bacterium
CGAGCAGTCGACCGGCCCGGCGCCGAAATCGAGCCCGGTGCGGGAGAGGAGCCAGCCCAGGCCCCGCCACTCCGGGACCGACCGAGCGGCGTCGGCCCTCGCGTTGAGGAGGGCCCAGCTCACCTCCCGCAGGGCCACCGCCTGGCCCACGAACCAGGCCTGGGCGCCGAGGCCGCCCGCACGCTCCCTCCAATGCTTCGGCTCATCCTGGGTCTGCCCGTCGAGCTCGAAGATGAGGGCGGGGTGCCTGCCGACGTTCACGAGGGCCGGGTCGATGCCCTGGTGGCATGCGACGCAGGTGTTCGCCCTCGTGTAGAGGTCGTCGAGGTCGCGCATGCCCGCGGCAACCCGGTCGGCATGGGTCCAGTCCGAGCGGGTGTGCCCCCGCAGCCAGCGGTCGGGTGCGCCGTGGCAGCTTGCGCACGAGACGCCCTCCTCCGGGCCCGCGCCCGTGCCGAGGCGCGACGGGCTCACGCCCGCCAGGGGGGCGTGGCAGACGACGCAGCGCGGGCTGGACGAGGGATCAGGGATCGCGAGCGCCTCGGCCATCCTGGCGGCGCGGGCGGTCGTCAGAGTGGCGAAGGAGCGCGAATGGGCGTCAAGCTGGGACCAGACCGCGAACTGGTCGCTCCGGTCGCCCGCGCCCCCGTGGCAGCCGCTCGTCGAGCATGTGCCCGCCCCAAGCGTCGCCGCTTCAGCCCGCAGCACCGCGCCGCCGGCCGCCAGGCCCACGGCGCAGAACAGGCCCAGGTTGATCGCGGGTCGCATCTTCATCCGTATTGGAGGGAGGACGGCGCCGTTCAAACCATTTTCTTACGAATGATCCCGGTCCCTGCGCCAAATTTCGTGGACCCGGCCCGGCACGTCCACTTGAGTCGTGCCCGATGCTGGCGAGGATTCCACATTCTATCGTCGAACACCCTGCGCTGGCTGCAGGCCTGCTCATCATCGTGGGGCTTTTCCTGCAGGTGTGCCTGGTCGCCGCCACGGGCGTCGCGAGGCTTCTCGGCGACCTGAGGCGCTCCTCGCTGCAGGGCCGCCGCCTTGAGCTCGAGATCGAGAGGGCCCGGCTGCAGATCAAGAGCGCCAAGGAGGCCACCGCGGCGTGGAACGGCCTGCGGAAGTTCACGGTCACGCAGAAGGTGATGGAATGCGCGGACACGTTCTCGTTCCACCTGGCGCCGCATGACGGCAAGGCCCTGGCGCCGTTCAAGCCGGGGCAGTACCTGACGTTCCAGCTCAACGTGCCGGGCCAGGGGAAGCCGCTCGTCCGGTGCTATTCGCTCTCCGACTGCTCGCGCACCACCCACTACAGGGTCACGATCAAGCGCTGCCCCCCGCCTGCTGACAGCGCCCATCCGCCGGGGGTCGGCTCCTCGTATTTCTGCGATCGGGTGAAGGAGGGCGACATCCTCGACGTGAAGGCGCCGAACGGGCATTTCCACCTCGACCTGGGGCAGGAGCGCCCGGTCGTGCTGATATCGGGCGGCGTCGGCGTGACGCCCATGGTGGCCATGGCCAACGCGCTGCTCGAGTCCCGCTCGCCGCGGGAGATATGGTTCTTCCACGGCGCACGCAACGGCAGGGACCACATGTTCAGCTCCTACATGTCCGGGCTCGCCGCGGAGAACAAGAACGTCCGCATGCACATATGCTATTCCAAGCCGCTTGATACGGAGGAGAAGGGCCGCGACTACCACCACGAGGGCCGCGTCTCGGTCGGCCTGTTCAAGCAGCTGCTGCCCTCGAACAACTACGAGTACTTCCTCTGCGGCCCCGGCGCGTTCATGGAGAGCATCACGGAGGACCTCCGGGCCTGGGGCGTCCCCGACGAATGGGTGCATTTCGAGGCCTTCGGCCCGGCCTCGGTCAAGCGCGCGGCGAAGCCGGAATCCAAGGTGGGGGTCGCCTTCGCGCCCTCCGGCGGCCTCGACGTCACCTTTGCCCGGTCGGGCCGGAAGCTTGTCTGGCAGGGCGGCGGCCGCTCGCTCCTCGAGCTTGCCGAGGAGGCGCGCATCAGGATCGACGCGGGCTGCCGCGCCGGCAACTGCGGGTCCTGCATCGTCGCCATCAAGTCCGGCGAGGTCGAGTACATCGGCACGCACGGCGCGGATGTCGAGGAGGGCTCGTGCCTGGCCTGCATCTGCAGGCCGAAGACCGCCCTGGTCGTCGACGCCTGATGAGCGCCGCCGCGGCACCCCTCAACCGTCCCCGGCGCTGGGACGTTCCCTTCAGCAAGGAGACGACCGCGGCGGAAGTGAAGCGCCTCCTGGGCCTCGCCCCCTTCAAGGACATGGATCCGGCCGCCTTTCCGCGGTCGGCCCAGCTCCCGGACATCCTGAAGAACGACGCCCGCCTGCGCACCTTCAAGGCCGGCGAGATCATCGTGCGCGAGGGCGACTACGGAACGTCGGCCTTCATGGTCCTGTCCGGATCGGCGGAGGTCGTGCTGGGCCCCGGCCTGCCCCCGGCCGTGGTGGGGCGCCGCGAGCCCACCCGGCGCGGGTTCCTGCGCACGATCGCCCAGCTCTGGGCGAATTCCAGGGAGGACGAGGTCTCCAGCTCCGACGAGCGGGCGAGCTTCGTGCAGCAGAAATTCAGCGACCGGGACGCCGTTCCCGGCATCATACTTCAGGACATCCCCCGCGTGCTCAGCGGCCAGCGCACCGCCAGGATCAGCGCGGGCGACGTGTTCGGCGAGATCGCCGCCCTCTCCCGCATGCCAAGGACCGCGACGATCCTCGCAAGCGGCGACGGGGCCGAGCTCCTCGAGATCCGCTGGCAGGGCCTTCGCGACCTGATGCGCTACGATCCGCAGGTGAGGACGTTCATCGACGGCATCTACCGCGAGCGGGCGCTCTCAACGTACCTCGACGAGCTGCCTTTCATGAAGTACCTCGGCCCCGAGGCGAAGAAGAGGCTCATGGACGCGACACAGTTCGAGACCTACGGCG
>DATNLY010000176.1:0-4076 GCA_035602635.1 Opitutaceae bacterium
CTCCTGAAGGCCGACGGCTACCGGTCGCTCATCGTCAGCTACAGGAACGGGGCCCCGGTGAGGTTGTCGGACGTCGCAAGCGTCACCGACTCGGTCCAGACCGTCCGGTCACTCGGGCTCATGAACGGCAGTCGCGCCGCCCTGATCTTCATCTTCCGCCAGCCCGGGGCGAACATCATCTCCACGGTGGACGCGATCAAGGCGGCGCTGCCGCGGCTCCACGCCGCGATCAACCCGGCGATCGACTTCACCATCGCGCTGGACCAGACCGTGACGATCCGCGCCTCGGTCGCCAACGTGGAGAGGACGCTGCTGATCTCCATCACGCTCGTCGTGCTCGTCGTCTTCCTCTTCCTTCGGGAATGGAGGGCGACCTGCATCCCGATCGTCGCCGTGCCCGTCTCGATCATCGGCACGCTCGGGTTCATGTACCTGTTCGGCTACAGCGTGGACAACCTCTCGCTCATGGCGCTGACGATCTCCACGGGATTCGTCGTCGACGACGCCATCGTCGTCCTGGAAAACATCACCCGGCACCTGGAGAAGGGCCTCTCGCCGATGGAGGCCGCGTTCAAGGGCGCGGCCGAGATCGGCCCCACGGTTGTCTCGATGAGCATCTCGCTCGTGGCCGTGTTCACGCCGATCCTGCTGATGGGGGGGATCGTGGGGCGGCTCTTCCGCGAGTTCGCCGTCGTCCTGTCGGTCACGATCCTTGTGTCGCTGGCCGTCTCCCTGACCACGACGCCCATGATGTGCTCGCGCCTGCTGCTCCTGGGAGGGGACCACGGCAGGTTCTACCTCGCCACCGGGAGGGCCTTTGACCGGCTGCTCGCATTCTACAAGCGCAGCCTTGCCTGGGTGCTCGGGCACTCCCTGCTGGTCCTGATGGTCGCAATCGCGACACTGGCCCTGAATGTCGTCCTGTACGTCGTCATTCCCAAGGACTTCTTCCCCCAGCAGGACGCGGGCCGCCTGAACGGGAGCATCATCGCGGACCAGGACACGTCATTCCAGTCGATGAAGCAGAAGATGCAGGGCCTCGTCGACATCGCGGACAAGGATCCCGCGGTCTCGGCGGTGCTTGGCTTCACGGGAGGCGGGGGCGGCACGACCACCAACACCGGGCGCGTTTTCATCGCGCTCAAGCCGGTCGGGCAGCGAAAGGCCACGGCCGACCAGATCATCGGACGGCTGCGGCCCAAGCTCGCGACGGTGCCCGGGGCGACGCTCGTCCTCCAGGCGGTGCAGGACGTGAGGATCGGAGGGAGGATGAGCGCGGCACAGTACCAGTACACGATCCAGAGCGACAGCCTGCCGGACCTCAAGGAGTGGGGCCCCCAGCTGCTTAGGTCGATGAGGGGAATCCGCCAGCTTACCGACGTGACGAGCGACGCCCAGAACAACGGCCTTGCCGCAAACCTCGAGATCGACCGGCGGACGGCGTCGCGCCTTGGCATCACGCCCCGGTCGGTCGACAACATCCTCTACGACGCCTTCGGCGAGCGGGAGATAGCCACGACCTACACCCCCATCAACCAGTACTTTGTGGTCATGGAGGTGGAGCCGAGCTTCTGGCGGAACCCGGATGCCCTGAGGGACGTCTATGCGCCCTCGGCGAGCGGAGGGATGGTGCCCCTGTCGGCATTCACGCATTTCCGGGCCGCGACGGCGCCCCTTTCCGTCAATCATTCCGGCGTGTTCCCCTCAGTCACGATCTCGTTCAACCTCTCTCCCGGGGTCGCCCTCGGCGACGCCGAGAACCTGATACTCGACGCCGGGCGCAAGGTGGGCATGCCGGAGACGATCACGGGCTCCTTCAGCGGCGCGGCCCAGGCCTACAGGGACTCGGTCGCCAATGAGCCGCTCCTGATCATGGCGGCCATAGCCGCCGTCTACGTGGTCCTCGGGGTCCTCTATGAGAGCTACATCCACCCGATCACGATCCTCTCGACGCTGCCGTCGGCGGGCGTGGGGGCGCTGCTGGCCCTGCTGATCACCAACACCTCGCTCAGCGTCATCGCGCTCATCGGAGTCTTCCTCCTCATCGGGATCGTGAAGAAGAACGCGATCATGATGATCGACTTCGCGCTCGAGGTGGAGCGGCGCGAGCACAAGGGCCCCAGGGACGCCGTGTTCCAGGCCTGCCTCCTGCGGTTCCGGCCGATAATGATGACCACGATGGCGGCGATGCTGGGGGGCCTGCCGCTCGCGATCGGCACGGGGATGGGCGCCGAGCTGCGGCGCCCGCTCGGCATCGCGATCGTCGGAGGCCTCCTCGTCAGCCAGGTGCTCACGCTCTACACGACTCCGGTGATCTACCTCTACATGGACCGGCTCAACAACTGGATCGCCAGGTTTGGCTTCGCCGGACAACCGGCGGATCCCGTGGGCGTCTCCGAACCGGCGGCCTCATGAGACCCGTGAACAAAGCCCTCCTTCTCACGGCATGCTGCGCCGGGCTTGCGCTCGGCGGCTGCAATTTCGCCCCGCATTACCAGCGGCCGCAGACCGAGGCCTCGGCCTCCTTCAAGGAGGCGGTGCCCGGGCCCGCCGGCGCCGGGCCGGGCTGGAAGGTCGCGGAGCCGAACGACGGCGCGCTGCGGGGCAGGTGGTGGGAGCTCTACCACGACCAGCAGCTCAGCGACCTGGAGGAGCGGGTCGCGGTCTCCAACCAGACTGTGGCCGCCGCCGAGGCCAACTACCGGGTCGCGCACGCCCTGGTGTCCGAGGCGCAGGCCGGCTTTTTCCCCACGCTGGTCCTTGCGCCCTCGGTCATCCGCTCGCGCTCGAGCGCGTCGGTTTCCTCGGGCGGCGGATCGTCGGGCAGCCCGTCCACGGGCGGGGGCACCGGGCCGCGGACCACCTATACGCTCCCTGTCGAGGCGTCCTATGAGGTCGACCTTTGGGGCAGCGTGCGCAACGCGGCCGCCCAGAACTCCTTTGAGGCGCAGGCGAGCGCCGCGGACGTGGAGACCGCTCTCCTGAGCACGCGAAGCGCGCTCGCACAGGCGTATTTCGCGCTCAGGGCGTCGGACGAGCAGCGGCGCATCCTCGAAACCACGCTGGCCGACTATGAGGCAAGCCTGCACCTCGTGAGGACGCTCTACGACAACGGCCTCGCCTCCGAGGAGGACATGGCACAGGCGGACACCCAGCTTTACAACGCGCAGGCGCAGGCGACGGACCTGGGCATAGCGAGGGCCCAGTACGAGCACGCGATCGCCGTCCTGATCGGCGTGCCCCCCGCGCTTTTCTCGGTCGGGGTCCGCCCGTTCAACCCGGCGCTGCCTGAGGTCCCTGTTGGCCTGCCCTCGGGCCTGCTCGAGCGCAGGCCGGACATCGCCGCGGCGGAACGGCAGGTCGCCGCCGCAAACGCGGGCATCGGTTTGGCAAGGGCGGCCTATTTTCCGAACCTCACCCTGAACGCCTCCGCGGGATACGCGTCCACGGGGCTGAGCAAGCTGTTCGATTGGCCGAGCCGCATCTGGTCCGTCGGCCCGACCGTCGCCCAGTCCCTCATCGACGGCGGATTGCGCCGCGCCGAGAACGCGCAGGCCCGGGCGGTCTACGACGCCAGCGTGGCCGGCTATCGCCAGGCCGTTCTCTCCGCCTTCCAGGCGGTCGAGGACAACCTCGCCGGCCTGCGGATACTCTCGGTCGAGGTGGCCCAGCAGCACAGGGCCGCCCTGGCGGCCCAGCGGACCGTGCGTCTGTCGGTGGTCCGCTACCAGAACGGGCTGGACAGCTACGTCAATGTCATCACTGCCCAGAATATATTTCTCACCAGTCGCCTTGCCGAGCTGCAGGTCCAGCTGCGCCAGGTGACGGCGAGCGTCGCGCTCGTGAGCAACCTCGGTGGCGGATGGGACGCGTCCCAATTGGGCCAGACCGAGAGGACTGCGCTTCATCCTCCGGGTGCCGGCGCGAGGGCCGAGGCACCGGCGGAGAACGCGGGTCCCGGCATCCCCAATCCACCGCCCCTTCCGGAGAGCGCCACGCGGCCGGGGGATCTCCTTCAGCAGAATGAGCGGGACATGTCGCCGGGACCGGGTCCCCAGAGGTGACGTAAAGGGGTG
>DATNLY010000015.1:0-3471 GCA_035602635.1 Opitutaceae bacterium
CTACTACGACCCGCCGATGAACCAGATCGTCTTCCCCGCGGGATTCCTGCAGCCCCCCTTCTTCGACGCGGCCGCGGACGACGCCGTCAACTACGGCGCTGTAGGGGCCGTGATCGGGCACGAGATGACCCACGGCTTCGACGACGAGGGCCGGCAGTTCGACGCGAAGGGAAACCTCGCCGACTGGTGGACACCGGAGAGCGCCAAGCGCTTCAACGAGCGGGCGGCCGGGATCGTGAGGCAGTTCAGCGGCTACGTCGGGGCCGGCGGCCTCCACGTCAACGGGGAGCTCACCCAGGGCGAGAACATCGCCGACCTCGGGGGGCTGAAGCTCTCGTACACCGCGCTCACGATGGCGCTCGGCGACCGCCCTCAGGAAAAGATCGGCGGCTTCACCCCGCAGCAGCGCTTCTTCCTGAGCTTCGCGAACGTCTGGCGCGAGAAGCAGCGCCCCGAGTCGGAGCAGGAACAGATGAACACGGACCCCCATTCCCCGGCCCGCTTCCGGGTCAACGGGCCCCTCTCCAACCTCCAGGAGTTCGCCGACGCCTTCGGCGTCCCGGACGGCGCGCCCATGCGCCGGCCCGCGGCGGACCGCGTGACGATCTGGTGATGCTCGCCGCCGACCGCAACCCGATCGCGGGCAGGCGCGTCCAGCTGATGGCGACCTGCCTCTGCGACGCGTTCCACGACGACGTCGCGGCCGCGACGGTCGAGGTCCTCGAGCACCTCGGGTGCGAGGTCGGGTTCCCGGAGGCCCAGACATGCTGCGGCCAGCCCGCCTTCAACGGCGGGGACTGGGCGGCGTCGCGCAGGGTCGTGCGGCACGCGGCGCGGACCTTTGCCTCGGAGGACCCCGTCGTCGTGCCCTCCGGCTCCTGCGCCGCCATGCTCCTCCACGGCGCCCGCCTCGAGTTCGAGCACGAGCCCGACCTGGGCGAGATAGAGGGCCTCGGCCGGCGCACGTGGGAGCTCGGGGACTTCATCGTTAACGGCCTCGGCGTCAGGGCCTGGCCGGGCCGCTTCGACGCGGTGGTGGCGCTCCACCGCTCGTGCCACACGCGCGGGACCAAGAGCAGCGAGGCCGCGGCGCTCCTCCTGGGATCGATCGCGGGCCTGCGCGTTGCCGAGTTCGGCGAGGCCGAGCAGTGCTGCGGCTTCGGGGGCACCTTCTCGGTCGGGTTCCCCTACATCTCGGCGGCGATGGGCGACCTGAAGCTCGCCTTCGTCCGGGAGGCCCGGCCCGACGTCCTTGTCTCCGGCGACATGGGCTGCCTCATGCACCTGCAGGGGCTGGCCGACAAGGAGGGCGCCCCGCTCCGGACGCTCCACCTCGCCCAGGTGCTGCGCGACGCCCTGGGGGCCCCCCGATGAGGAGGCAGCCCATAGACCAGTTCGCGGAGGCGCTTCCCGCCTGGACCCGGGCCAACGTGCACGACGGCTCCAAGGCCGGCCACGAGAAGCGCACGAAGATCCTCTTCGACCACTACGGCGACCCCGACCGGCTGAGGAGGCTGGCCGGTGAGATAAAGCAGCACGTGGTCGAGAACCTCGACACCTACCTGCCGGCGGTCGAGGCCAGGCTTGTCGCCAACGGGGTGAGGGTCCACTGGGCGGCGACCGCGCAGTCCGCGTGCGAGGCGGTCCATTCGATCCTGAGGGCCCGCGGGGCCACGAAGCTCGTCAAGGCCAAGACGATGGTCAGCGAGGAGATCGGGCTCGAGGCGTACCTGCACGCGCGCGGGGTGGAGGCGCTCGAGACGGACCTCGGCGAATTCATCGTCCAGCTCGACCACGACACCCCGTCGCACATCGTCAAGCCGATCATCCACAAGAACCGCCGCCAGATCGCCGAGCTCTTCGAGAGGAACGGCCTCGGCGCCTACAATGACGAGGCGGGCGTGATCACGCGGCGGGCCCGGCAGTTCCTGCGCGCGAAGTACCTCGGGGCCGACGCCGCGCTCACCGGGGCGAACTTCGTCGTGGCGGAGAGCGGCAGGCTGGTCCTCGTGACGAACGAGGGCAACTCCCGCTTCTGCCTGGCGGGCACCCGGTGCCACATCGCCCTTGTCGGCATCGAGAAGGTGCTCCCGACCGACCGCGACCTGGCCCTGCTGCTAAACCTGCTCGCGCGCTCCGGGACCGGCCAGCAGCTCACGGTCTACACCGAGTTCATCCTGGGCCCGCGCTCGCCGGGCCAGCCGGACGGGCCCGACGAGATGCATGTCATCTTCGTGGACAACGGCCGCACGGACGTCCTCGCCAGCGACTGCAGGGACATCCTGCGCTGCATCCGGTGCGGCGCCTGCCTGAACGTTTGCCCGGTGTACCGCCAGGCGAGCGGCCACGCGTACCGCAGCGTCTACCCGGGCCCCGTGGGGGCCGTCCTCTCCCCGCTGATGCTCGGCAGGCGCTTCCCGGAGAAGGCCGACCTGCCCAAGGCGTCGAGCCTGTGCGGGGCGTGCAACGAGGTCTGCCCGGTCGACATCCCCATCCCCGACCTGCTGCTGCGCCTGCGCGACCGGGCCCACCTCGAGGGGGTTCCCTCGCCGGGCACCCCGCCCATGGGCGCGTGGTCGCTCCTGGCGACGCAGCCGGCGGCCTGGAGGGCCGCGCTCGCGGCCGGCCGGATCCTGGACCATCTGCCGGCCTCGCTGGTCCCCGTCCCGGCGCTCCGCGCCTGGGAGGCGAAGCGCGTGCTGCCGCGCTGGCGCGGCGGGGAGTTCAGGAGGTGGCTCAGGCTGCGCCGCGCGAAGGCGCCCGCCGCCCCGGTCTGAGCGCGGGCGCGATCCCCAGATGAAACCCCAGGCCGCCGCCAAGCCCGAGCACGAGCCCTTCATCCTCCCGGGGACGCAGATGCGGGAGTTCACGCTGCGCGCCCTCGCCACGGGAACGGTCCTCGGGATCTGCTTCGGCGCGTCGTCGCTCTACCTTGTCCTGAAGGTCGGGCTCACGGTCAGCGCCTCGATCCCCGTCGCGGTCATATCGCTCGCGCTCTTCCGCATGCTCTCGAAGCTGGGGTTCAGGGACGCGACGATCCTCGAGAACAACGTCACCCAGACCGCGGGCTCGGCCGGCGAGTCCATCGCTTTCGGCGTGGGCGTCACGATGCCGGCCATCATGATCCTGGGCTTCGACCTGGAGCTGTCCCGCGTGCTCCTGGTTTCCGTGCTCGGCGGCCTGCTCGGCATCCTTATGATGATCCCGCTGCGCCGCGCGCTCATCGTGAAGGAGCACGGGATTCTCAAGTACCCGGAGGGGACCGCGTGCGCGGCCGTGCTCACGGCCGGGGCCTCCCCGGCCGACAGGGCGCTGGCCTCCCCGGGGGCCCTCGCCGAGATGCGGGCCGCTGAGGCGGCGGGCCTAGGCAAGGCGCCGGGCGCCCGGGCCATCGGCACCGGCCTCGGGGTCGGCGTCGCCTACAACGTGCTCAACCGCGTGGCGCGGCTCTGGAAGGACACGCCGGAGAGG
>DATNLY010000027.1:0-2522 GCA_035602635.1 Opitutaceae bacterium
CCCCTCCGGTAGGCAGCCCCGCCCCGTACATCGTCGATCGGCGTGAACTCCCCGGAAAGGATCCGGGCGACGTCCGCGGCCGCCTCCGCCAGCGTGCGGCCCTCGAGGGCGGCCTCCGCCCGGCGCGCGCGCACGGGCGTCGCCGCGACGCCGCCGTACGCGAGGCGGGCCCGCCGGACGATGCCGGCAGGGTCCGTGTCGATGCTGTACGCCGCCGCCACGATGCTGATGTCGAGCTCGCGGCGCTTGGACACCTTCAGGAAGTCCGACCGCCTGGCGAGGCCGCCGCCCTTTCCGGGGAGCGGAAGCACGATCTCCAGGATGATCTCGCCGGGCCCAAGGAGCGTCCTGCGGTAGGCCGTGAAAAAATCGCAGAGCGCCACGGTCCGCCTCCCCGCGGCCGAGGCGAGCACCAGCTCGGCGTCAAGCGAGAGGAGCACGGGGGCGCCGTCGCCTATCGGCGACGCCGTGGCGAGGTTGCCCCCGAGCGTCGCGCGGTTCCTGATCTGCCTCGCGGCGAAGACTCTCAGCATCTTTGAGAGCGAGGGGAACTCGGCCCCGAGGGTCTCCTCGATTGCGGTCAGGGTGGCCGCGGCCCCGATGCGCCAGGCGGCCTGCGTCTTCGTGATTGCGGTGAGCTCGGGAACACCCTCGGTGGAGACAAGCAGCGGAAAAGACGCGGACTTCTTGGTCACGTCGACTCCGATCTCCGTCGCGCCCGCGACGAGGTGGGCCGAGGGGTCGCGCGCCAGCGCCTCAAACAGACCGGCAAGCGACCCCGGCCTGACAAAGCGCTGCCCGGCCGACTCGTAGTCGAGGATCCCGGGGTCGGATACGGGAGACCCAAGGCGCTCGCGGAAGGGATCGACCACCAGGCCCTCGACCGCGGCGTCCCGGTGGGCCAGGGCGGCGAGCGCGGCGTCCCGGATGGGGCGGTAGCCCGTGCACCTGCAGAGATTGCCGCACAACTGGTCGCTCAGCTCGCGCGATTCCGTGCAGTCGCCGCGGTAGTACCCCTCGAAGAGCGACATCACGAAACCCGGCGTGCAGTACCCGCACTGGGAGCCGTAATGCTCGACCATCGCGGATTGCACCGGGTGGAGGGGCTCGCCCTCCCTCGCCAGGCCCTCGACCGTGACGACCTCCCGGCCCGCGAGCATCGGCAGGAGGGCGATGCAGCTGTTCACTCCCCGGTACGTGGGGTTGCCGGAGGCGTCCCTCCCCACGACCGCCACGGTGCACGCCCCGCAGTCGCCCTCGGCGCACCCCTGCTTGCTCCCCGTGAGGCCGCGCGCCCTCAGGAACTCAAGCAGGGTCGTCGTCGGGGCCTCGCCGTCGACCCGGACCGTCCGGCCGTTGAGCGTGAATTCGAATGCCATCGGTTCAGGCCGCCAGCCTCGCCATCGCGTGGGCGAGGACCTCCGCCCCGGAGGCGATGTGCTCCGGGCTCGCGTACTCCTCGGGGCGGTGGCTCCAGCCGTTGCGGCACGGTATGAAGATCATGGTCGTCGGGCTCACCCGCGCCATGAAGAGCGAGTCGTGGTAGGCGCGGCTCACCATGCGCAGGGAGCGCAGGCCGAGAGCGGCGCAGACCTGCTCGACGATGGCCACCGTGGCCTGGTCGCCGTCGGCCGGCGGATCCGCGTTTATCTCCTCGAACTCCATCCTGACGCCGCGCCGGGCGCATGCCCTCTCGGCCGAGGCGCGGATCTCGGCGAGCGCCTTCGACCTCGTGTCCAGCCGGGCGTCCCTCAGGTCGATCTCAAGGTGGGCGCGGAACGGGACGCTGTTCGCTGCGCCCGGCTCGATCCGGAACACCCCGACCGTCCCCACGGTGTCCGGGCTTCCGCTTGTCGTCGCCGCATTCTCGACCGCTAGGGCGATCTCGGCCCCCGCGAGCATCGCGTCGTGGCGGCCCGCCATGAGGACCGCCCCGGCGTGCCCTCCCTCGCCATGGAGCGTGACCCGGTAGCTGCTCGGCCCGGCGATGTGCTCGACAATCCCGATCGGAATGTTCGCGGCCTCGAGGACGGGGCCCTGCTCGATGTGGAGCTCGACAAAGGAATGGTAGTGCCCGGGGGCCAGCCGCACCCCCGAAAGCGGCCCCGAGCAGCCTGCGGCCGCGCGCAGCTCGTCCAGCGAGCGGCCCTCCCGGTCCCTCAGCGCCTGGGCCTTCTCGGCGGAGATCGAGCCGGCCATGAGCCGGCTCCCGAGGCAGCCCAGCCCGAACCGCGTGGGCTCCTCGGAGGTGAACATCACGACCTCGAGCGATCGCCTGGGCCTGAATCCGGCCCTCCTGAGCGCGGCAAGCGCCTCGAAGGCGCCCAGGACCCCGACCACCCCGTCGTATCTTCCCGCGTTCGGTATCGCGTCGGTGTGGGAGCCGGAGGCCACCGCGGGGAGGCCGGGCTCGCTTCCCTCCCAGCGGGCGAAGATGTTGCCGACCGGGTCCTCTCGGACCGAGAGGCCGGCCTCGCGGGCGGCCCGGCGGACATAGTCGCGGCCCCGGATGTCCGCCTCCG
>DATNLY010000065.1:0-2107 GCA_035602635.1 Opitutaceae bacterium
TCGGCGAGCCGCTCCTCTCCCTGGGGACCCCGCAGTACAGCGACGCACTCTACGTCAACGAGTATCCCGGGAACTGGATCGAGCTCATGGGGGAGCACCTCCGGTATCTCGAGCCAAGGTCGCATCTCATCCAGATTACTCCGGGCAAGGCCTACACGCTGGAGGTGGACATGGGTGCGTTCTACCCCCCGCTCAACCACCGCTTCTTCTCGCGCTACAGCGCCTTTCAGGCACGCAGGATGAAGACCCAGATCCACGTGAAAATGGACGGCGCCAAGGCGCTGGATGCGACGATGGCCTCCTATGACGCACCCCCGTGGACGCTCGAGATCGGCCGCAATGACATCTCGATGTCCCTTATGCGGATGAATTTCTCCGGGAAGATTCTGTCGTTCCGCCGGCTGCCGCCTCCTCCCCCGTTGGATGAGTCAAGCGCCAATGGCCTGTGGCGGATCAAGTGCGCCTTTCCCGTGCAGTTTCCGGGAAACAACTACCCGGTTCTTTCCTCGGGGGTGACCGGCGCCGGCACGCTCGTCTTCGTGAGCATGCTCCCGGACAACCGGATCCGCTTCGGGATAGACGAATGGGGCCTTGGCGGGGGCTCCTCCGACCCGCTCCCAGTCGAGCCGCTGTCCGAGCACTCAGTTGAAATCTTCATTGGAACGCTGGCAAAGAGGGCAAGCTGGCCGGGGCCCTGGCATGTCGCCGCCCAGCAGCTCGACGCGTCCGCGGACAAGCTGCGGATCTGGATGGACGGGAAGCTCGTCCTCTCCTACGGCCTCCACCCGCCTTTCAACCCCATGTCCGCGCTCATCGACATCGGGGCGAATGTCCAGGGCTTCAGCACGAGCCCCATGGACTACGATGGCCCCATCCGGCCCGTGCCGTATTCGGACCAGGAGCTCCGTGAGTTCCTGGACCGCAACCTGCGGGCCGGCCCCTGACGGCGGCCCCGGGGAGGCTCAGGCCTTCTGGACCAGGCCCGCCTTCAGCGCCTTGACCGAGACCCAGACCCTCTTCGTGCCGCCATTGGCCATGCGGATGCGCACCCGCTGGAGATTGGGCCGGAACTTGCGCTTCGTGATGCTGGTCACGTGCGTGCCGATGCCCCCGCTCTTCTTGGTCTGGCCCTTGCGATTGATGATGCTCCCTTTGACGGGATGCCTACCGGTAATTACACAGACTTTGCCCATGGTGGTTTGCGATGAGTTAAAGGGAAGACGTTAGCGGGCGGCGCGAAGGCGAGGCAAGGGCAATCTCGCCCGGGCTAGGGCGCCGGCCTGCGGGCCCACAGCGCCTGGAACCTCTGGCCCATGTGGGCCGGGTGGAGGAGCTGCAGGAGCGAGAGCTTGTCCCTGCTGATGCGCCCCGCCTCCGCCGCCGCCAGGGCCGCGATCGCCGCGCCGCAGTGGAGCGTGAAGAACGCCTCCTGCGACTCCACCTTGGGCTCCTCGAAGCCGCCGGAACGAAGGGCGTCCACAAGCCAGTCCCAGCAGACGTGGCAGGTGATGTCCTGGTCGCCAGCGTGGCCCAGCAGGTCGTTTCCCTGGACGTGGCGGCGGTAGCTGCGGGCCGTGCCCCCGGGGGCCTCGCGGCATATCTCCGCCCAGGATTTCCCATAGTCGAACGCCAGGAAGAGGCCGTGCCAGGGCTGGTCCGCGATCAGGCGCACGAGGGCCGCGGCGCCGAGAGGCGCGTCCACGACGTAGCCCTCGGGCGCGTCGCCCGGGAGCTGGGCGATGGCCGCCCCCGGAAGCTCCACCTCGGAAAGGCCGTCGCCCTCGAGAGAGACACCCAGCTCCCGCCAGGCGCCCGCGCGGCAACGAAACCTGCGGAAGGGCTGGGCGTCGAAGAGCTCGTTGGAGAAGACGACCGACGGACCCTCAATCCTGAGGGGCGCGCCGATCCCCACGCTGCGGGCGGAGCGGAAGGGATGCGGCCCGGGGGGAAGGACACCCTGTCCCGGCTCGGCGCCAACCTCGACAAAGTCGAATCCCGAGAGGGCCTCGCCCCCCAGGAGCTCCCCGCAGGCCGCGATGACAAGCCTCCCGAAAAGGGGCGCCGAGGCCGTCGCCGTGAGGAAGTCCGTGCCCCTTCCGTACCCGAT
>DATNLY010000093.1:0-3634 GCA_035602635.1 Opitutaceae bacterium
GAGGCCAGCCGGGATGAGATGGTGGCCGCCATCCCCTCGATCATCGCCTACCTCTCGAAGCTCCCGCGCGAGGTCCTTTCGGCCCAACCGGGCCCCGCGGCCTGATGCCGCGAAAAAGTTTTGCCTCCGGGGCCATTTGAGCGAGCGTTGGCGTTTTCCCATATGCTGAACACCGCGCCGCTCAGGAGCCTCGATCCCGAAATCCATTCCGCCATCGCCTCCGAGCTCGGGCGCCAGCAGAGCCACGTCGAGCTCATAGCCTCCGAGAACTTCACGTACCCGGCCGTGCTGGAGGCCCAGGGGAGCATCCTCACGAACAAGTACGCCGAGGGGTACCCGGGCAGGCGGTGGTACGGCGGCTGCGAATTCGTGGACAAGGTGGAGCTTCTCGCGATCGAGCGGGCGAAGCGCCTCTTCGGCGCCGAGCACGCCAACGTCCAGCCGCATTCCGGCTCCCAGGCCAACTTCGCCGTCTACACCTCGGTGCTCCAGCCGGGCGACAAGATCCTCGCCATGAACCTGAGCCACGGCGGCCACCTGACCCACGGCAACCCCGCGAACTTCTCGGGAAAGCTCTACAAGGTTATCGCCTACGGCGTGCGCGAGGACAACCAGCTGATCGACTACGACCAGCTGGCCGAGGTCGCCCGGAACGAGAAGCCCAAGATGATCACGGTCGGGGCGAGCGCGTACTCGCGCGTCATCGACTTCGCGCGGATGGGGGAGATAGCGAGGGACTGCGGCGCGCTTCTCTTCGCCGACATCGCCCACATCGCGGGGCTCGTCGTCACGGGCCACCATCCCTCCCCCATCCCGCACGCCGACTTTGTCACGACGACGACCCACAAGACCCTGCGCGGACCGCGCGGCGGCCTGGTCCTCTGCCGGTCTGCGCATGCCAAGGCCCTCGACTCCGCTGTGTTTCCGGGCGCCCAGGGGGGCCCGCTCATGCACGTCATTGCCGCAAAGGCCGTGTGCTTTGGCGAGTGCCTGAAGCCGGAGTTCAAGGAATATTCGGAGCAGATCATCCGCAACTCCCGCGCGCTCTCGGCCGCCATGGCCTCGCGCGGACACAGGGTGGTCTCCGGGGGCACCGACAACCACCTGCTCCTGGTCGACCTGCGCCCCAGCCTTCCCGAGCTCACGGCAAAGAAGGCCCAGGAGACGCTCGACCTGGCGAACATCACCTGCAACAAGAACACCGTCCCGTTCGAGACCCGCTCCCCCTTCCAGGCGTCGGGGATCAGGCTGGGTACCCCGGCCGTCACGACGCGGGGGATGCTCGAGCCCGACATGGACGAGATCGCGGAGATGATCGACACCGTGCTGAGGGCCATCGGCGCTCCCGTCGAGGCGGACGTGATCGCATCCGTCAAGGCCCGGGCGCAGCGGCTGACGGCGCGCTTCCCCCTGCCCTACCGGATGTGACGGCGCCCGAAGCGAACGCCGTCCCGCCCGAGGGGGCCGCCGCCCCCGCGCGCCGGCTCTCGCTCGGCGTCATCTTCCTGACGCTGCTGATCGACCTGATCGGCTTCTCCATCATATTCCCGCTCGGTCCGGACCTGATCACCTATTATCTGAGGGTCGACGCGGGCTCCGGGATCCTCGGCTGGATACTGGCCCAGAGCGAGGGTGCCGCCCACGCGCTCGGCCGGGACCACGCGTTCGCAGCCGTCCTGTTCGGCGGCGTCATCACGTCCTTTTATGCGATCCTGCAGTTCGTCTTCGCCCCGTTCTGGGGCGCGCTCTCCGACAGGAGGGGCAGGCGCGGCGTCCTTCGCCTGACGATCGCCGGGACCGCCGTCGGGTACCTGGTCTGGGTCGTGAGCGGCTCGTTCTGGCTCTTCCTGCTTTCCCGCGTCGTCAGCGGCGGCTTCAGCGGAAACCTCTCGGTCGCGACCGCCGCGGTCGCCGACGTGACGACGCGCAAGGAGCGCTCGAGGGCCATGGGCCTGGTGGGGGCCGCCTTCGGGCTCGGCCTCGTGACCGGGCCGGTCCTTGGCGCGGTCTCGGCACAACTCAACCTCCTCGTGAGGCATCCCTCGCTCGAGCGGATTGGGATCAATCCCTACTCGGTGCCGGCTCTTGTTTCCCTCGCGCTCTGCGTCGTCAACCTCATCTGGGTCAACCGCAGCTTCCGGGAGACCCTCCCCGAGGAGGCCAGGGCCGCGGCCCGCGAGGCCCGCCTGCGCAACCCGGTCCGGGCGATCCTCACCCTGGAGAACCCCGACGTGCGCCGGGCGAACATCGTGGCGTTTGTCTACTCGCTGGCATTCGTCGCCATGGAGACCTCGATCACCTTCCTCGCGTTCAGGCGGTTCGGCTACAGTGCGGCCCAGAACGGGATACTCCTCGGCTTCCTCGGGGTGTGCTCGATCGTCACCCAGGGGGTGATCGTCCGGATGATCCTCAAGAAGGCCGACGAGGTCCGCGTCCTCAAGGCCGGCCTCATCTCGACCGGCGCCGGCCTCCTCGTCGTTGGGCTGGGCTTCCACGTCTGGATGATGTATTTCGGGCTCGGCCTCGTGGCCCTGGGCGCGGGGCTCGTCAACCCGTCGACGACCGGCCTGATCTCGCTCTACAGCCGGCAGGAGGAGCAGGGCCGCATGCTTGGCATCTTCAGGTCGCTCGGGTCCCTCTCGCGCGCGGTCTCGCCCGTCGTCGCCGGGGCGGTCTTCTCCATCTTCGGGTCCGAAAGCGTCTTTGTCGGGAGCGCGGCGCTCTCGGCGGCGGCGCTCGTCCTGAGCTCCCGGCTAACAAATCCCGTCCGATGAGGCGCCTCGCACCCGCCGCCGCGGCCGCCGTCCTGCTTCTTGCCGGATGCGTCGGCGCCCACAGGTCCGCGCCCAAGCCCGGCCTCACCTACGTGGGCTCCAAGCCGCTGACCCTGCCCTGCCGCCTCCTCGGCAACATCCTCATCGTGGAGACCAAGTGGGACAAGTTCGGGCCTTACCATTTCGTCATCGACACGGGCTCCTCGGTGACGCTCGTCTCGCCCGAGCTGGCCCAGCGCTACGGCGCGATCGGCGAGCTCCCGCCGGACGTCCCCAAGGTCCGGGTGCGCTCGTCGCAGGGCGGCTCGAGGCTGCTCGACTCGGCCACGCTCACCAGGATCCAGCTCGGGAAGGCCCGCTTCGAGTATGTTCCCGCGCTCGTCTTTGACTGCACCGACCTGTCCGCGTTCTTCGGCGTCCGCATCGACGGAATCCTCGGGTTCCCGCTCTTTCGAAACACCGTCCTCACGCTCGACTACCCGCACAGGCAGATCGTGCTGCGCTCGGGGATACCCGACGACGGCCTGCCGGGCGAGGCGATCCTCTTCAACAACCCCGACAAGACGCCGCTCATCTCGATCAGGCTCGGCGACCGCGAGCTCGCGGCGCTGATCGATTCCGGGAGCACGGCCGCGATCGACATAAACCCGGCGGGCCTTTCGCCGAGATTCACGTTCGGCCCGGTGGACGGACCGGTCGTGACTACCCTTGCCGGCGACCAGGCCTCGCGGGTGGGCCGCCTGGCGGATGTCGTCCGCATGGGCTCGTTTGACATCCCGGCCCCTGTCGCCGAGGTGACGGACGAGCTCTCGTCGCTCGGGGGCGGGATTCTCAGCCACTTCACGATCACCTTTGACCAG
>DATNLY010000099.1:0-10391 GCA_035602635.1 Opitutaceae bacterium
CCTGGCGCTCGAGCGGCAGATCAGCGGGCTGCGCTCCGAGCATGATGCCGGCGCCGAGGAGCTCCGCCAGATTGACGAGCAGGTGGGGACTCAGACCCGCCTGCTGAGCACCGAGCGGACCGAGCTGGGCCGCCTGCGCCAGGCGGATGTGTCGGTGCCGGCGATCCCCCGGCCCGCCGCCAGAAACGGGAGGATCCACTAAATGAAGCCCAAAACGGCCAAGCGGCGCTCCCCCGGCTCACCGCGTCGATCCGGCGAAATGTGGCAGCTGCGCCTCTACGTCATGGATGAGACTCCCAAGTCGCTGACCGCGTTCGGGAACCTGAAGATGGTCTGCGAGAGCCACCTGAAGGGCCGCTATCGCATAAAGGTGATCGACCTCTTGAAGCAGCCGCAGCTGGCCCGGGGCGACCAGATCCTGGCCACCCCCACGGTGGTGCGCAGGCTGCCGACCCCGATACGGACGGTCATTGGCAACCTTTCCGACATCGACAACGTCCTCGTCGGCTTGGACCTGCGAGCCGGCGCCTGACTGGGAGAAATCCCCCTGACAACAAGCCGCAACCCCACCGCGAGGGCCCTGAAGAAGGCCTTAGCCACGGGGTGCGACGGGAAATACCTCCTGCGGCTCTACGTGGCCGGGGCCACGGCCCGGTCGCGCCAGGCGCTGCGGCGCGTCTACCAGCTGTGCGAGGAGCACCAGAAGGGGAACTACGAGCTCGAGGTGATCGACGTCTACCAGCAGCCCGAGCTCGCCCGCGACAACCAGATCGTCGCGACCCCCACGCTCGTCAAGTGCCTCCCCCTGCCGGTGCAGCGGTTCATCGGCAACATGGCGAACACGTCGGGACTGTTCTCGGCGCTGGATCCCTCCGCTAAGGCCCCGTGAAGACCGCCCCGGAGCCGGGCTCCTCCCGCGTCGCACTGGCCCGCAGGCTTGCGGACCTCAAGGTGCGCCTGGCGGATGCGGACGAGACGCTTCGCGCCATCCGCAGCGGGGAGGTGGACGCGGTGATGGGCGAGGGCAAGCAGGGAACCAAGGTGTTCACGCTGGAGGGGGCGGAATACGCCTACCGCGTGCTGATCGAGTCCATGAACGAGGGGGCGCTGACCCTCACGGCCGACAAGATGGTCCTCTATGCCAACCAGCGCTTCGCGGGGATGGTCAAGCTTCCGCTGGGCCAGGTGATGGGCGGGTCCTTCCGGCGCTTTCTCTCGGCGGAGGACAGGGCGACGCTGCGCTCGCACATGAACAGCGGCGGCAGCTCCGGCGCGAAGTTCCAGGTGATGCTGATCGCGGGCGACGGCTCCGGGATGCCGGCGCAGGTCTCGCTTCGCCCGCTTGCGGGTAAGGGCGCCAACCAGGCGGTCATGGGCATGGTGGTGACCGACATGACGGAGGCCCGGCGCACCGAGGAGCTGCTGCGGGCCCTGACGCACCGGGTGGTGCAGGTGCAGGAGGACGAGCGCGGGCGCGTGGCGTTCGAGCTTCACGACAACATCACGCAGCTTCTCTGCGCGGTCATCTTCCGCAGCCAGGCCCTTGCGGACGGGCTCTCGTCGCGCGACGGGACGTCGAAGCGCGAGGCGATCAAGCTGCGCGAGATGCTCGGCAAGACGGCGGAGGAGGTGGAGCGGATCACCCATGACCTGGGGCCCAGCCTGCTGGACAACGTGGGCCTGGCCGCCGTCCTGGGGGACGCACGGACGGAATTCGCGGACCGGACGGGCCTGTCGGTCAAGCTGACGTGCACGCAGCTGACCGCCCGCCTGCCCTCCGTCGCCGAGCTCGCGCTCTACCGCATACTCCAGGAGTCCCTGAGGAACGTGGAGAGGCATGCGCGCGCGCGGCACGTCAACGTGCGCCTGAGCCAGCAGGGCGCCTTCGTCCAGCTCGTGATCAGCGACGACGGAATCGGCTTCGAGCAAAAGGGCCGGTCAGGGCCGCAGGACGCCAGGGGGCACCTCGGTCTGCTCAGCATGCGCGAGCGCGCGACCTATGTGGGGGGCGCGCTCAGCATCAGGTCGGGCCCCAAGGCCGGGACCGAGATCGAGGTGCTTATTCCGTCCGCGAAGCCTCGCAATAGGAGCGTCGGCGTCGCTCCCTGAGAATGGGGCTGGCGGGCTTCCCCGCGAGGCCTCGGCGGATGACAGGCTCATGAGTTGACCAGGCTCCCGGTGTTCTGGGATATTGGGTTCCAATGGACCCCGCCAACGATCCCACCTCCGGCCTGAAGTCCGTCGAGGTGAAGCGCCGGCACATCCTGCCGAAGGCCCTCGTGGTGGGGGTGGTGGCCGGGCTCATCGCCTCGCTTTTTCGCATCGCCCTCCAGTGGTGCGAACTCACGCGGATCGGCTGGCTTGAGAGGCTGCCGCGCGCCGAGGGGCTGGGCTTTTCCCTGTCGGTCGGGGCCATCGGGTGCGGGGCCGGCCTCTGGCTCGTGCGGCGCTTCGCGCCCGAGGCAGCCGGAAGCGGCATTCCCCAGCTGAGGTCGGTCGTGATGGGCGAGGCGCAGCTTCGCTGGAAGCGCATCCTGCCTGTCAAGTTCCTGGCCGGCATCGGGGCGATCGGCGGGGGGCTTGCCATGGGAAGGGAGGGCCCGACCGTGCAGATGGGAGGGGCCACGGGCCTCATGGTGTCGACCTGGTTCCGGGTGAAGCGCGGCGAGGGCGAGCGCAAGGCCCTGATCAGCGCGGGCGCCGCCGCCGGCCTCGCTGCGGCGTTCAACGCGCCGCTGGCGGGGCTGATCTTCGTCCTTGAGGAGCTGGCCGGCAACCTGACGCCGGTCGTGTTCGTCGCGTCATTCCTTGCGGCGGTCGCCGCCGACGTGGTCTGCCGCGTCGTGACCGGGGAGACGCCTGTGTTTGCGCTCCACGGGATGCCCGGGCCGTCGCTCCACGCGCTGCCGCTCGCGGCGACCATCGGGGTCGTGGCCGGAGTCGGGGGTGTCTTCTTCAACCGCTCCCTGGTCGCCAGCCTGGACTTTTTTGAGCGCCTCAGGTCATGGCCGCCGTTCGTCGTCGGGGCGGGCGCCGGGCTTGTCGCCGGCCTTGCCGCCTGGATCTATCCCGCGGTGAGCGGGTCGGGCGCGCTCCTCTCCGAGAGGGCGCTCTCGGGGGGGATTGCGATCCGGTGGGTCCTCGTCCTCATCGCGGCGCGCTTTGCGCTGACAATGGTGAGCTACGGCTCCGGCTCCGCGGGGGGCATCTTCGCCCCGCTGCTCGTCCTCGGGTCCCTGGGGGGGCTCGCGGTCGGATCGGCCATCCACAGGTTCCTGCCCGGATGGGCCGCGTTTCCAGAAACGTTTGCGGTCATAGGGATGGGGGCGATCCTCACGGCCACGATCCGCGCGCCCCTGACCTCGATCGTGCTCATGATCGAGTTGACCGGAAAATACGACTTCATGCTGCCGCTTCTCGTGGGCTGCTTCGTGGCCTACGGCATTGCCGAGGCCATGGGCGAAAAACCCATCTACGAGGCGCTGCGCGAGCGCGCTTTCGCCCGCGCCGGCGCGGCCTTGCCGTTGGCCGGGCAGCCCTAACGAAGGGGGTTCTGGAGAGGCGGGGCCACCGTGGTCAGGTGCCATTTCCTGCAGTACGTGCAGAGATACGCCTTTCGCTGGCGCTCGACCCCGGCCAACATGGCCGCGTCGAGCGCGTCCCCCTGGCTTGCGTACCTGCGCTTGCGGAAGCAGCGCAGTTGCCGCTCCTCCGGCGTGGGCTCTTTCACGCTTGGGGTCCGGGCGCCGGGTCAGGGCAGCTTCGCCTGGACCAGCCTGCTCGCCACGGCGAAGTCGATGAGCGCGGCCTCGGGCCTTTTCTTGAGGGCCCCGATCACCTTTCCCATCTCCTTGCGCGACTGGGCCCCCGACTCCTTGATGGCCTCCGCGATCAGGGCGTCCAGCTGGGCGCCGTCAATCCCCTTGGGGAGGTACTTCTCAAGGATGCGGATTTCCGCCTCGTTTGCCGCGACGAGGTCGGCCCTGCCGCCCTTTTCAAACTCCACCTTCGCGTCGGCCAGGTTCTTCACGCCCTTGCGCAGGGCCCCGATGACGAGCGCGTCGTCGATCGGCTTGGAAAGGTCCATGGAGGCGCGCTGGATCGCGGCGTCCGCCGTCCGCAGCGCCGTGGAGGCCGCCGCGTCGCGGGCCTTGACGGCGGTCACGATGTCGGCGCGCAGCTGTTCGTAGAGATTGGGCATGGTCCAATTGGGACCCAGAAATCCAAGTTTCGCAACTCCGGCGCGGCGCCTTAGGGCCACTTCCTGACGATCTCGGGAAGGTCGCGAAGCGACTGCGCCTGGAAGAACCGGCCGTCGTCATTCGGCGGCGGCTCGGCATGCTCGAGGCCCCAGGTGATCCTGTACGGCACGTGGACGGCGCACCCCCCGAGCTCGAGCACCGGGAGGATGTCCGACTTGATCGAGTTGCCCACCATCAGGAAGCCCGCGGGCTCTATCCCGTGGCGCTCGAAGATGCGCCCGTAGGTGCCCGCGTCCTTCTCGGAGACGATCTCCACCGCGCGGAACAGGTCCGCGAGCCCGGACTTCGAGAGCTTGCGCTCCTGGTCCCGGAGGTCGCCCTTCGTGATCAGCACCAGGCGGAAGTCGGGCGCCAGCACCTCGAGCACCTCCCTGGCGCCGTCGAGGAGCTCGACCGGGTGCTCGAGCATCTCCCGGCCGAGCGCCAGGATCTCGCGCACCTCCCGCGGGCTCAGCTTCCCCTCGGCAAGTTCGATCGCGGTCTCGATGGACGAGAGCATGAACCCCTTTATCCCGTAGCCGTAGAGCTCGAGGTTGCGCCTCTCGGCGGCGTCGAGGGCCCTCTTCACCCCGGCCGCGTCGCGGTGGCGGGCGAGCAGCTCGTAGAACCGCGCGTGCACCCGCTCGAAGATGTTCTCGTTGTGCCAGAGCGTGTCGTCAGCGTCGAAGCCTATGCACCGCTGCGGGTTCATTCGCGGCAAGGGAAAGGTGCCGCGGCGCCTCAGTCGAGGTGGAAGACTTCCTCCATCCTCGCCCACCAGTCGCCCGGGTCCCGCGAGGGAAGGGGGTCCTGCATCGGCTCCATGACCGCCCACCACCTGCGGGTCTCCGGGTCGGCCGCCATGGCCCTCATGTCCGCCTCGAAGTCGTCGCCCCAGTACTCGAAGTAGCTGAAGAGCCACCCGTCCTTGTGGTAGATGGAGGAGTTCCTGATCGAGCACGCCGAAATGCGCTCGAGCACCCCCGGCCACACGGCCGCGTGCATGCGCTTGTACTCCTCGAATTTCTCGGGCCTGACGCGCAGGACCATCCCGAAGCGGCGGGGGCCATTCCTTGGCGTTGTCATCGGGCGCGGGATCCTCGCGACGGCGTGGGGTCTGGCTTCACGCGCACCATGAAAGCGATGCCCGGGCGCGTGTCGAACCCGCAAAGCGGCAGGCCGCGGCGCGCCCGGTCAGCGTCCGCCCTTGTCCCATCCGCCGCCCAGCGCCCTGTAGAGCTGCACCACCGAGTCGAGCTCGTCGCGCCGCGTCTGCGCCAGTGCCACCTCCGCCGGGAACAGGAGCTGCTGCGCCTGCAGCACCTCGAAGTAGCTCGCCCTGCCCAGGCTGTAGCGCTGGGTCGAAAGCTTGACCGCCTCGAGGTAGGCGCCGACGGCGCGCTCCTCCTGCGCGCGCTTCTCGGAGAGCCTCCCTCTCGAGACCAGCGCGCTGGAGACGTCGGCGAACGCATTGAGCGCGGCCTGCTGGTAGCGCAGCTTGGCCTCCTCCCACGCCGCCTTGGCCTCGTCGTACTGCCCTCGCAGCCCGCCGCCCTGGAAGAGGGGGCCCGTCGCTCCGGCGCCGACCGACCAGAGGCCGGCCCGCCGGGAGGTGATCGCGTCAAGGCTCGGGCTCACGGCCCCGAGGAGCGCGCTCAGGCCTATCCGGGGGAGGAATCCCCCGACAACGACGCCGATCCCGGCGTTGGCGGCGCGCGCCACCTCCTCCGCCTGGCGGACGTCGGGCCTGCGCTCGAGGAGCGCCGACGGCAGGCCGGCAGGCACCTCCGCGGGCGCGGGCTGCTCCGAAAGCGCCGCTCCCCGGGCGACCGGGCCGGGGCTTCGCCCGAGAAGGACGCAGATCTGGTTCTCCGCGGCGGCGATCCGCATCTCGATGTCGGGAACCTGGGCGGCGCTCGCGGCCATGGCGGCCTCGGCGCTTGCGGTGTCGAGCCTGGAGGCGACCCCGCCCTCGAGCCGGCGGTTGAACAGCCTAAGGCTCTCGCCGAACGACTGGGTCGCCCTCCGGGCGATCGAGAGCTCCTCGTCGAGCTCTAGAAGCCCGTAGTAGGAGGTCGCGACGTCGCTTGCCAGGCTGAGCTCGACGCCCCTCTTCGCCTCCTCGGAGGCGAGGTATTCGGAGCGGGCGGCCTCGTCGAGCCTGCGGACGCGCCCCCACAGGTCGAACTCCCACGCCGCCGCGAGGTAGCCGTCAAACCCGTCGCCCGTGGTGCCCGTCCCGTTGGGGTTGGCGTTCCCGAGGAGGGCGTTGCGCCCGCGGTCGGCGTTGGCAACGTAGCCGACCCCGGGGAAGAGCTGGCCGTGGACTTCCGAGGCGATCGCGCGGGACTCCTCGACGCGGGCGGCCGCGATCCGGGTGTCGTACCCGTTTGCAAGCGCCTCGCTGATCATCCCCTGGAGCTGGGGGTCCCGGGTGATGTCCGTCCAGGAGAGGTCGGCGGCGGGCCCGCCGCCGGCCTGGCCGCGGAAGGCCTCCGGCGCCGAGGCGTCCGGCCGCCTGTAGCTGGGGCCGATGGCGCACCCGGCGAGGAGGAGCGCGGCGAGCGCGGGACCCGTGCCCTTGGGGATTCTCATGGCGGCGTCAATGAGGGGAGGGCGGGCCGCCCGCGGGAGGCTCGAACGGTGTCGCCGTCGGGTGGAGCGGGCTCCTGTGCGCGCTGTGCGGCAGGCCCTTGGTGGCCCACATCTCGATCACGTAGAACGTGACCGGGATCAGGAATATGGCCAGGGCGCTTGCCGCCATCATCCCGCCGATGACCGCCGTCCCCATCACCCGGCGGGCCACGGCGCCTGAGCCGTCGGCGAACCAGAGTGGGGCGCAGCCAAGGATGAACGCGAACGACGTCATCAGGATGGGCCTGAGCCGGACCTTGGCCCCCTGGAGCGCGGCGTCGAGGAGAGGCACGCCGTGCTCGTAGCGCGTGCGCGCGAACTCGACGATGAGTATGGCGTTCTTGGCGGAGAGGCCGATCAGCATGATAAGGCCGATCTGGGCGAAGACGTTGTTCTCCATCTGGCGGCTGAAGAGCGCCAGGTAGGCGCCGAAGACGGCCACGGGAACCCCCAGGAGAACGCTGAAAGGGAGGGACCAGCTCTCATAGAGGGCGGCGAGGATCAGGAACACGAAGAGCACCGACAGCCCGAAGATCGCGGCCGGGGGAACGCCCTCCTGGGCCTTCTTCTCCTGGTAGGACATGCCGATGTAGTCGAAGCCCATCTCCTTCGGCATCGTCTGGGTGAACACCTCCTCGAGGGCCTGGGTCGCCTGGTTCGAGCTGTAGCCCGGGGCCGCCGCGCCGTTGAACTGCGCGCTCCTGTAGAGGTTGTAGCGCAGGGTGAACTCCGGCCCGAGGCGGCGCTCGACGCTCGTCAGCGCCGAGAGCGGCACCATGGCGCCGTCCCGGTTGCGCACGAAGTAGCTGCCGAGCCTCTCGGGGGTGTCGCGGTACTCGCCCTCCGCCTCGACGTACACCTGCCACTGGCGCCCGAATCGGTTGAAGTAGTTGACGAATATCCCGCCCATGTAGCACTGCAGCGTCTGGTAGACGTCGGCCAGGCTGACCCCCTGCTTGAGCACCTTGTCGCGGTCGACATTGACGAAGATCTGGGGGACGGAGGCGAGGAACGTGGTGGTGAGGCCGGAGATCTCCTTCCTCTTCGAGGCGGCGTCCATGAACTTGGCGACGTTCTCGGCAAGGAACGAGATGGGCCTGCCGGCGCGGTCCTCCAGGACGAAGGTGAACCCGCCGGAGGTCCCGACGCCGGGGATCGAGGGCGGCGGGAACGCCATGACCCGCGCCTCGGGGATCCTGGAGACCTCGCTGTTGATGTGGTTGCGGATCGCGGCAAAGCGCTCCTCGGGCCTCGTCCGCTCCGACCAGGGCTTCAGGTTCACGAAGAAGAACCCGCTGTACGTGTTGAAGACCGTGCTGATGAGGTTGAACCCGATGACCGACGTGTACGCCCTCACGCCCGGGGTCTTCCCGAGGATTTCCTCCACCTGGCGGGCGACGGCGCTCGTCCTCTGGAGCGATGAGGCGTTCGGCAGCTGCATCTGGACATAGACGTACCCCTGGTCCTCCTCCGGCAGGAACTCCGACGGCAGCCTCCTCTCCAGGAGGAAGGCGCCCAGCGCGAAGAGCCCGAGGAGCGTGAAGCTGACCGCGCTCTTGTGGATCATGTGTCGGGAGACGCCCACGTACCCCTCGGTTGCGCGGCCGAAGGCGCGGTTGAACCCGCCGAAGAACCGCGCGAGGCGGCCCCGCTCCCCCTTCTCCCGCGGCCGCAGCAGCATCGCGCAGAGGGCGGGGCTGAGCGAGAGTGCGTTGAAGGCCGAGATGATGACGGAGATCGCGATCGTGAGCGCGAACTGCTGGTAAAGGCGGCCGGTGATGCCGGGGATGAAGGCGGTCGGTATGAAGACCGACGCCAGGATGATCGCGATCGCGACGACGGGACCCCCCACCTCCTCCATGGCCCTTATCGTGGCGTCGCGCGGGGACATGCCCTCCTCGATGTGGTGCTCGACCGCCTCGACGACGACGATGGCGTCGTCGACCACGAGCCCGATTGCCAGCACGAGCCCGAAGAGCGAGAGCGTGTTCACCGAGAAGCCGAAGACCGGGAAGAGGATGAAGGTCCCGATGAGCGAGACCGGGACCGCAAGCAGCGGGATCAGCGTCGGCCGCCAGCCCTGCAGGAACACGAAGACGACGAGGATGACCAGGAGCATCGCCTGCCAGAGCGTGTTCGAGATCTCGCGCATCCCCTCGGAGACGGCGAGCGTGGTGTCCAGGCTGACCATGTAGTCCAGGCCCTCGGGGAAGCGCTGCTTCAGGCGCTCCAGCGCCTTCTTCACGCCGACGGCGGCGTCAAGCGCGTTGGCCCCGGGGAGCTGGTATACAGGGATGATCGCGGAGGGCTTCCCGTTGAGGCGCCCCATGACGTTGTAGACCTGGGCGCCCAGCTCGACCCGGGCGACGTCGCGCAGGCGGACGGCCGAGCCGTCGGGGTTGGCGCGGATGACGATGGCGCCGAACTCCTCGGGTGAGGTCAGGCGCCCCTGCGCGCGGACCGAGTAGGTGAAGTCCTGCCCGCTCGGGGCGGGCTCGCCGCCTATCTGGCCGGTCGGGTTTACTGTGTTCTGGCTCTGGATCGCGGCAATGACCTCCCCGACCGTGATGTTGAGCTTGGCGAGCTGGTCGGGCTTGACCCAGTAGCGCATCGCGTACTGGCCCGCCCCGAAGACGTTGACGCTTGCGATGCCGGGAACGCGCGTCAGCTGGTCGTTGATGTTGATGTAGGCGTAGTTCGCGAGGAAGGTGCTGCTGAACGAGTCGGTGGGGGAGTAGAGCGCGACCAGCATCAGGGGGGCGCTCAGCTGCTTCTGGACGGTCACGCCGAACCTCGCGACGTCGGCGGGCAGCTGCGGGGACGCCTGCGTGACCCGCATCTGCGCCAGGATCAGGTCGACGTTCGGGTCCGTGGAGATGTCGAAATTGGCCGTCAGCCGCAGCGACCCGTCGCTGCCGTTGATCGAGTACATGTAGTTCAGGTTGTCCACGCCGGAGAGCTGCTGCTCGATGGGCGTGGCGACCGACTGCTCGACCGTCTGGGCGTCCGCGCCGATGAACGTGGTGCTGATGCGCGCCTCGGGCGGCACGATCTTCGGGAACTGGGCGATCGGCAGCCCGAGGAAGGCCACCAGGCCCAGGATCACCGTGATGATCGCGATGACGATCGCGACGATCGGGCGGTTGATGAAGAATTTCGACACGGCGCGGCTACCTGGGGGCCTCTGCCGCGGCGAACGGAAGGGGATTCACCAGCGCGCCGTCCCTGACCTTCTGCAGCCCCTCAGCGACGACCCGGTCGCCCGGCTTCAGCCCGGAAAGGATGGCGACGAGGTCGCCGAGCGGCTCGCCGATCGTCGCCGTCACGATGTGGACCCGGTTGTCGGGGTCGACCGTGGCAAGCTGGTAGCTCCCCTGGAGCTCGTTCAGGGCGCGCCTGGGGACGAGGAGCGCGCCCTTCTCGGTCCCCACGACGGCGCGGACGCGCGCGTACTGGCCCGGGCGGAGCAGCCCGCTCGGGTTGGGGAACTCGGCGACGACCATGAGCGTGCCGGTG
>DATNLY010000113.1:0-4645 GCA_035602635.1 Opitutaceae bacterium
CGGAGAGGATCTTCGGGGCCCCGTTCAACGGGGCGTCCGTCAGCGCGGAGATCTCGCCGGAGCTCCTCGGGATCGGCTACATCATCGGCCCGAGGATATCGGCGCTCATGTGCGGCGGGGGCGTGCTCTCGTACCTGGTGCTGATCCCGCTGATAAAGTTCTTTGGCGCGCGCATCCCGGGAGCGGTGGCGCCGGGACGGATGCCGATCGCGGACATGCAGCCGGACGACGTCCGGGCGGCCTACATCCTCTACATCGGCTCCGGGGCGGTGGCCGCGGGCGGGATCCTGAGCCTGCTCCGCTCCATCCCGACCATATGGCACGGGCTGAGGGAGGGGCTGCGCGACATCGGCCTCTTCAACCCGGGGGCCGGCGGCGGGGCGCCCGCCGGGGCCGTCCCGCGGACGGAGAGGGACCTCTCCATGAAGTTTGTCGGGATCGGGATCGTGGTCCTCATGGCGTCGATCGTGGCGGCTCCCATGCTGCTCGACGCCGGCATCGGCGCCAAGGTGGTGGGGGCGCTCCTGATCGTGGTGTTCGGCTTCCTCTTCGTGACCGTCTCCTCCCGGCTGACCGGCGAGATAGGGTCGTCGTCGAACCCGATCTCGGGGATGACGATCGCGACGCTGCTCCTCACCTGCCTTGTCTTCCTCCTGGTAGGCTGGACGGGGAGCGCCTACTACGTCACCGCCCTCTCCGTGGGCGCCATCGTCTGCATCGCGGCGTCGAACGGGGGCAGCACGTCGCAGGACCTGAAGACCGGGTACATCATCGGCGCGACCCCGAGGCACCTCCAGGTCGCCATCCTCTTCGGCGCGTTCGCCTCGGCGCTCGCGCTTGGCCCGATCCTGCTCGCCCTGAACCAGTCGAAGGTCACCTACATCCCCGTGGCTTCGGTGGCGCCCGGGGGCCTCCACGTCGACCCCGCGGGCCTGGCCTCGAGGGAAGGGCTCACGGGCCCGCAGTCGAGGGACGACCCGGGGACCTACCTCGTCTGGCACCGCAGCGACCCCTCGGGTGGCGACGCCGAGAAATTCCTCGTCGACCCCGCCGGCAACGCGGTGTGGCTCGTCGATCCCGGCATCAACGGCCTCTACCCGCACCGCCCCGACGGCTCCGTGGTGAGCAAGTTCAGCGCCCCCAAGGCCGTGCTGATTTCCTACATCATCAAGGGCATCCTCGGGCACAAGCTGCCCTGGTCCCTCGTCCTCTTCGGCGTGATGATCGCCCTCACGCTCGAGATGTCGGGCGTCCCGTCGCTCGCCTTCGCGGTCGGCATCTACCTGCCGCTCTCGTCGTCGAGCCCGATATGGGCGGGCGGCATGGTCCGCTGGCTTGTCGACGCCCACACCCGCCGCAGGCACAGGGAGAAGGGCCTCAGCGAGGAGCAGCTGGCGGCCGAGGGCGACAAGAGCCCGGGGGTCCTCCTGGCGTCGGGGTACATCGCGGGCGGGGCGATCGCCGGGATCGTGATCGCGCTCCTCCAGGGCGTCGACCGCCTGGCGACGGTCGACAACGCCTTCAGCAAGTGGGCGACGGACCACAACCCGGTCTACAGCGGGCCGCACTCGGACGCGCTCTCGATGATCTTCTTCCTCGGGCTGTGCGGGTTCCTCTACCTTGTCGGGCGCGAAAGCCTCCTTGCTCCGAGGAGGCCGCCCCCCGGCTGACCGGACCCATGGCCGACGAACGCGAGGAGATCATGGCAAAGGTGCGCGGCGCGCTCGCCCCGCTGCCCAGGCGCGCGGCCATGCCCGACTACGACGGGGCCATTGAGCTCGCGCGCAGGCGGCGCGGGGCCGGCGACCCCATGGCGGAATTCGCCGAGCGCATCGCGGCCGTGAACGGCGAGGTCGCCGGGAGCCCGCAGGCGCTCGCTCAGAGCCTGCGCGCCCGGGGCTGGCTGCACGGGTACTGCGACCCCGGGCTGTGGCCCGGCCTGGAGCCGCACTTTGGCGCGGGCTTCACGGTCGAGACCCGCTTTGATTCGTCCCGGGTCGATGACTACCAGTTCGGGATCACGCGCGGGGTGGGCGCCATAGCGGAGACGGGCACGATCATCCTCGGGGACCTGACGACCTCCTCGAGGCTGGCCGCCCTCGCGCCCTGGGCCCACGTGGCCGTGATTTCGCGCGGGGCGCTCTACGCGGACCTGCTGGAGGCGGTCGCCAGGCTCGGGGGCGACCCCAACGTCATCTGGTGCACGGGGCCCTCCAAGACGTCGGACGTGGAGGGGATACTGATCGAGGGCGTCCACGGCCCCGGGGCGCAGATCGCGCTCTTCGTGGACTGACGGGGAACGGCGGGAGGAAAGCCGCCATGCAACGGTACGTCGCCCTGCTGCGCGGAATAAACCTGGGGAGGCGCCGGCTGCCGATGTCCCGGCTCAAGGCCCTCTTCGAGGAGCTCGGGCTTGGCGGCGTTGAGACGTTTATCGCGAGCGGCAACGTCATCTTCTCGAGCAGGGCCGGGGATACCGCCAGCCTGGAGTCGCGGATCGCCGGGCATCTTGCCGCTTCGCTGGGCTATGAGGTCGACACGTTCGTGCGCACCTTGGGGGAGATCGCCTCGATCGCGCGCGGCAGGGTTTTCGAGGAGGACGGCCGGGAGGGAATCACGATCCACGTGGGGTTCCTCCAGAAGGGCCTCGACCCCGGGATTGCGCGAAGGCTGGCCGCCGTCAGGACGGGCGAGGATGAGATCCTCGTGAAGGGAACGGAGTACTACTGGCTGTGCCGCGTCCGGACGCCGGATTCCAAGTTCTGGGCGCTCCCGGAGGTCAGGGCGCTCCGGCTGCCGACCTCGACGATGCGGAACATCTCGAGCATCCGGAAACTGGCCGCCAGGCACGCCGGCTAGGATTTCTCGTCGACGACCGGGTTCGTGAGCGAGCCGATCTTCTCTATCTCGATCGTGACCGAGTCGCCCGCCTTCAGGAAGACCGGCGGCTTGCGCGCATAGCCGACCCCGTGGGGCGTCCCCGTCAGGATCACGGTCCCCGGGAGCAGCGTCTTGCTGCCGCTCAGGAACTCGATAAGCGCGGGCACGTCAAAGACCATGTCGTCCGTGTTGCAGTCCTGCATCACCTGGCCGTTCAGGACCGTGCGGATGCGAAGCGCGTTGGGATTGGGTATCTCGTCCCTTGTGACCAGGACGGGCCCGAGCGGGCAGAAGGTGTCGAAGCTCTTGCCCTGGCAGAACTGGCCGCCGCCGAGTCGGATCTGCCAGTCCCGCGCGGACACGTCGTTCGCCGCGGTGTAGCCGAGGACATAGTCCAGGGCGTTCGCGCGGCTCGCGTTCTTGCAGGCCCTGCCGATCACGACAGCGAGCTCGCACTCGAAGTCGACCTCGTCGCTCCTGAGTTTCCTCGGGAGCTCGATGGGGTCCCCCGGGTTCTGGAGGGAGCTCGTGGCCTTTATGAAGAGCATCGGGCGCTCGGGCACGCCCTTTCCGCCCTCCTCGGCGTGCTTCTTGTAGTTGAGGCCGATCGCCAGGATGTTGACCGGGGCGACGGGCGCCAGGATCTTGCCGGGCCTGACGGCCTTGTCCGTGACGCGGTGGGCGCCGAAGAGGTCGCCGGTGATCTCGCGGGCGGAGCCGTCGGGCTGGATCGCGGCGTAGGCCGGCCCGGAGGGGGTGAGGTGGCGGATTATTTTCATGGGTGAAGTGGGCCTCAGGGGCGGGTCTCCGCGAACGCCTCCATGCCGGCGCACGAGCACACGAGGTTGCGGTCGCCGTAGACGTTGTCCACGCGCCCGACGGCGGGCCAGAACTTGGAGGCGCGCGTCCACGGCGCGGGAAACGCGGCGAGCTCGCGCGAGTAGGGGCGGTCCCACTCGTCGGCGCAGACCACGCGGGCCGTGTGCGGCGCGTTCTTCAGGGGGTTGTTGTCCCTGTCGGCCTCGCCGCTCGCGACCGCCTGCATCTCGCCGTGGATCGCTATCATCGCGTCGCAGAACCGGTCGAGCTCCGCCTTCGTCTCGCTCTCCGTCGGCTCGATCATGAACGTGCCGGGCACCGGGAACGAGAGGGTGGGCGCATGGTAGCCGTAGTCCATGAGGCGCTTTGCGGCGTCCTCGGCCTCGACCCCGTGCCTCTTCCAGCCGCGCAGGTCGACGATGCACTCGTGGGCCACGAGCCCCGAGAGGCCGCGGTAGAGGACGGGGAAGTGCCTTTCCAGGCGCCGTGCGACATAGTTCGCGTTGAGGATCGCCGCCTTGGTCGCCGCCGTGAGCCCGTCGGGGCCCATCATGCGGATGTACATCCACGAGATGGCGAGGATGCTCGCGCTTCCCCAGGGGGCGGCGCTGACCGCCCCGATGTGGGCGCGGCCGCCGCCGCCACCGAACGGAGAGACCACGCAGTGCCCCGGCAGGTAGGGCGCCAGGTGGGCCGCGACGCCGATCGGGCCCATGCCGGGGCCGCCCCCGCCGTGCGGGATGCAGAATGTCTTGTGGAGGTTCAGGTGGCAGACGTCGGCGCCGATGTGCCCGGGCGAGGTGAGCCCGACCTGGGCGTTCATGTTGGCGCCGTCCATGTAGACCTGGCCACCGTGGTGGTGGACGATTTGGCAGATTTCTTTGATGGGTTCTTCGAAGACGCCGTGGGTGGAGGGGTAGGTGATCATGATGCAGGCGAGGTTTTT
>DATNLY010000182.1:0-2498 GCA_035602635.1 Opitutaceae bacterium
CCGCATCGCTCACGGGCCGCTCGAACTCGATGTAGAGGCGCATCCTCGGGAGCCCCAGCGCGTGGCCGAGGAGAAGCTCCGCGTTCAGCCGGGGCGACTCCACCCCCTTCGAGGCGAGGAACTCCGATGTCTTCCGGATAACCTCGATGACGGTGAGCATGGGCGCGTGCCGGCCGGGGGAAGCCGCCGCGGGGCCCTCAGCCGAGGTCGGCCGACGGCCTCGCCAGCTCGAAGGAGCGCCCCTCGAGCGCGGCCAGCCGCTCCTCGTGGTGCGCCTTCTGGAGCGCCTCTATGAGCGGGCCAATGGCGCCCTCCATCACCTGCGGGAGCCCGTGGAGCGTGAAGCCGATGCGGTGGTCCGTCACGCGGTTCTGGGGGAAGTTGTAGGTCCGGATCCTCTCGCTGCGGTCCCCGGAGCCAATCTGGCTGCGGCGCTCCGCGGCGTACTTCGCCTTCTCCTCGTCCTCCTTCATCTTGAGCAGCCGGGAGCGCAGCACCGTCATCGCCCTCGCCTTGTTCTTGAGCTGGGAGCGCTCGTCCGCGCACTGGACGATCAGGCCCGTCGGCTTGTGCTGGATCTGGACCGCCGAGTCCGTCGTGTTGACGCCCTGGCCCCCGGGGCCGCTTGCGCGGCACACCGTGATCTCCAGGTCCTCCGGGTTGATCTGGATGTCGACCTCCTCGGCCTCCGGCAGGACCGCGACGGTCACCGTGGAGGTGTGGATCCTGCCGCTGGCCTCGGTCACCGGCACGCGCTGCACGCGGTGGACGCCGCTCTCCCACTTGAGGCGCTTGTACACGTCGGTGCCCGAGATCAGGAACGCGACCTCCCGCAGACCGCCCCTCTCCGAGTGGCTGCTGCTGATCGGCTGCACCTTCCAGCCCTGCGAGTCCGCGTACTTCTGGTAGCAGCGGGTGAGCTCGGCCGCGAAGAGCGCGGCCTCCTCGCCGCCCGTCCCCGCACGGATCTCCATGACGGTGTTGCGCGAATCCGAGGCCTCCGGCGGGATCATCGCGAGCAGCACCGCCCCGCGGAGCTCGGCCGCCCTCTTTTCCAGCCCGGCCATCTCCGCGGCCGCGAGCTCGCGCAGGTCCGCGGCCGGGGCCTCCCTCGCGAGCACGGCCGCCTCGCGCAGCTCGCGCTCCACCTGGGTGTGCGCCCGGTGGTCGTCCACGAGCCTGCGGATCTTCTGCTGCTCGCGGGTCACCTCCGCGGCGCGCCGGGGATTGGCGTAGAACGACGGCTCCGCCATCTGCGCATCGAGCTCCTCGAGGCGCCTCTGGAAGGGGGAAATGTCGGGAAGCTCGTCCATGTCTCGTTTATTTGTGAATTGCGCGGGCCCCGGCCGGAAGCTTTGCTTGCCTTCTTACGCACCGCATGGCCGCGACGCTCTTCACGCAGAACATTATCGCCTGCATCTGGGATTTCGACAAGACCTTAATCCCGGAATACATGCAGTCGCCCCTCTTCCGCCGGTACGGCGTCGACGAGGCGAACTTCTGGGCGGAGACCAACGCTCTCGTCGAGAACTACCGGAGACGCGGGTACTCCCTCTCCGGGGAGATCAGCTACCTGAACCACCTCCTCACCTACGTCCTCGCCGGCCGGATGAGCGGGCTCAACAACGCGGTCCTCAGGGAGAGCGGGGCCGAGATCCGGTTCTACCCCGGCCTTCCCGGGTTCTTCTCGTCGTCCAAGTCGTGGGTCGCGGACAAGCCGGAATACCGCAAGCACGACATCCGGCTCGAGCACTACATCGTCAGCACGGGCCTCGCCAAGATGATCCTCGGCAGCGCGATCGCCCCCCACGTGGACGGGGTCTGGGGATGCGAGTTCATCGAGAACCCGCTCCAGCCCGGATTCCTCCTGCAGAAGGAGATGGAGCTCGGCGCGGAGGCGGAGATCGCCCAGATCGGGATGGTCATAGACAACACCACCAAGACCCGGGCCCTCTTTGAGATCAACAAGGGCACGAACAGGAACCCCGCGATCGACGTGAACTCGAGGATCGCGGCGGAGGACCGGAGGATCCCCTTCCAGAACATGATCTACATCGCCGACGGCCCGAGCGACGTGCCGAGCTTCTCGGTCGTCAAGGGCAACGGCGGCATCGCCTACGGGGTCTACAATCCGGCCAAGCCGGAGGAATACGCGCAGAACGACCGGCTCCGAAAGGCGGGCCGCATCGACCACTACGGGCCCGCCGACTACACGGAGTCGAGCGGCACGGCCCAGTGGCTGCGCCTGCAGATCCACGGGATCTGCGAGCGGATCGTGCGGGACAGGGAGGCGGCCGTTTCCCAGAGGACGGCCAGGCCCCCGCGCCACTTGACCCAGACCCCTGCGGAGGAGGCCGCCAGCCGGGCTCCCCGCGCGCCGGAGCAGGCGAAGTTCCTGGAGTAGCGGAGCCCTACCGCGAGAGGGCCACCTCGTGGCTCTCAAAATCCGCGGCGAGGTTCGCCGCGCGCGAGGCGTAGTCCACCGCCGCCGCCGGGGG
>DATNLY010000186.1:0-3848 GCA_035602635.1 Opitutaceae bacterium
ATCGGAGGGGGCGTCGCGCTCTTTGCCCTCCAGTTCGCGGTGGCCTCGGGCAACGAGGTGTGGGTCACGTCCGGCTCCGACGAGAAGATCGCGCGCGCTGTGAAGCTCGGGGCCCGGGGCGGCTTCAGGTACGACCGCGACGGGTGGGCCGCCGGCGCCTCGAAGGAGGCGGGGCACTTTGACGTGGTCATCGACAGCGCGGGGGGCGCCGGGTTCGGCGGCCTGCTGGACCTCGCGGCCCCGGGCGGCCGGATCGCGTTCTTTGGCGCGACGCGCGGGAGCGTCCCCGAGCTGGCGCTTCGCAAGGTGTTCTGGAGGCAGATTTCGCTGCTGGGAACGACCATGGGGAGCCCGGCCGACTGGTCTGCGATGACGGCGTTCGTCGAGCGCCACGGGCTCAAGCCCGTCATCAGCGTGGTCCTGCCATTCGAGCGCGCCCCGGAGGGGTTCGACCTGATGGAGCGCGGGGGTCAGTTCGGCAAGATAGTCATCCGGATGTAGGTAACCGGGCGAATATTCCGCCCCGGGCCTCATTCCGGCTTGGCGCAGGCCGGTTGGGGGATGAATCTGCCTGTGCAAAATGAAAGCCGAACCCCGGTACCATGCCTGCATCATCGCCGGAGGAAGCGGCGAGCGCTTCTGGCCCATGAGCCGCGCGAAGGCCCCCAAGCACCTGCTGCGCCTGTTCTCGGGGAGGACGCTGCTCGAGGAGACGGTCCTCAGGCTCCGCGGGGTCGTGGCCGACGCGAACACCTGGATCATCACCAACGCGGCCCAGGTCCCGCTGATCCGGGAGGCGATCCCGTGGTTTCCCGCGGATCACATCATCGGCGAGCCCGTGAACAGGGACACCGCGCCCGCGGCGGCGCTTGCGACCGGGCTGGTCCGGGCCCGGGACCCGGACGGCGTCCTCGCGCTGCTCCCGGCCGACGCCCTGATCCGGGACGCAGGGCGGTTTGGAGAGCAGCTTTCGCAGGCCTTCCGGTGGGCGGACCGCTCCGGCAAGGCGGGCGCTAGCCTCCTCACCTTCGCCGTCCCCGCCACGTTCCCGGCCACGGGATACGGGTACCTTGAGCTCGGCCCCGAGATTGACCGCGGGAGCGACGGCAGCCGGCTCCTTGGCGTGAAGCGTTTCGCCGAGAAGCCGGACGAGGCGACCGCGCGCGGGTACCTGGCCGGCGGCCACTATGCCTGGAACGCGGGCATGTTTGTCTGGGGCGTGGGGCAGTTCCTCGCCGAGGTGGGCCGCTCGGCCCCGGAGCTCGGGGCCTTCGTCCGCGATTTCCCCGCGGGGGACCCCTCGGCGTACCTTGCCGCGAACTTCGGGGCGCTTGCGAAGATCTCGGTGGACTACGCCGTCCTCGAGAAGGCCTCGTCGGTCGCCACCGTCCTAGCGGAGTTCGACTGGGACGACGTGGGGGCGTGGACCTCGCTTCCCAAGCACCTTGCCGTCGACGCCCTGGGAAATGTCTTCAGGGGCGCGGTCGCCTCCATCGGGACGAGCAACACGATCGCCGTCAGCAACGGTCGCGTGATCGCCCTCTGCGGCGTCAGGGACTTGGTGGTGGTCGAGACCCCCGACGCCGTGCTCGTGTGCCACAGGGACGCGGTGCAGGACATAAAGAAGCTTCTGCCCCAGGTCCCGAAGGAGTCGAGGTAGGGGCCGCTCGCCCGCCGGGACCCAATCCCATGCTCCAGTCGCTGCGCATCCGCAACCTCGCCCTCCTCGACTGCGTGTCGGTGGACTTCGAGCCGGGCTTCACCGCGGTCACCGGGGAGACCGGCGCGGGAAAGAGCATCCTGATCGGCGCGCTCGGCCTCCTGGCGGGGGAGCGCGCGGACAAGTCGATCATCAGGCAGGGCGCGCCGGCGTGCGAGGCCGAGGCCTCGCTTTACTTCAAGGATCCGCGCGCCATGGACGCCCTGCTCGCGGAGCTGGACCTGCCTGCGTGCGAGGACGGCCTTCTCCTCCTGAAGCGCAGCGTGCCGCGCGACCGCCCCCCCAGGATCACGGTGAACGGGGGCCTCGCGACGCTGGCGGCCCTCCAGCGCATCGGCGAGCGCTGGATCGACTTTCACGGGCCGAGCGAGCCCAGGAGGCTCCTCAGGGACTCCTGCCAGCTCGAGCTCCTTGACCTCTTCGGGCGCGCCGGGCCGGCGCTCGAATCCTACGCGGCGAGGTACCTGGCGTGGTGCGGGCTCCAGGCGGAGAGCGAGCGCCTCGCGTCGGAGGCGAGGATGTCGCCGGAGGAGCTCGCGTTCATGGAGGCGCAGCTCGCAAGGCTTGACGGCCTCGACCTCTCCGAGGAGGCGATCGCCGCCCTCGAGCGGGACTTTCAGCGGATGAGCCGGGCGCAGGAGATCGCCGCCGCGGCGGCCGCGCTCGAGCACGGGCTTTCCGGGGAGGAGGGCGCCGTCCCGCGCGTGGCGGCGCTCGTGAGGGAGGCCCGCAGGCTCGAGTCAATCGATCCCTCGAGCAAGCCGCTGGCGGAGCGCCTGGCATCGGCGTCGGCGGAGCTCGGCGAGCTCGCCTCGGAATTCGGATCCCTCGGGAGGGAGCTCCAGGCCGACCCGGAGGGGCTGGGGCCGCTCGAGGACCGCATGAACGCGTGGCTGGAGGCACGCCGGCGCCACGGCCCCGACGTCCGCTCGGTCGCGGCCGCGCGCGAGGCGATCCGGCTGCGGGTGTCGTCCCATGGGGACATCGAGGGAACGCTCGCCCGCCTGGACCGCCAGACCGAGGCTGCGGCCCGCGAGGCGAGGAAGGCCGCGGCGGCGCTCAGGGTCGTCCGCCATAAGGCGGCAAAGGAACTCGCCTCGGCCGCGGCCGCCGGCATCGCCGAGCTCGGCTTCAGCAAGGCGGACTTCCGGATATCGATCACGGACGCTCCCGGCCTCGGTCCCACGGGCGATTGCGCCTGCGAATTCCTCTTCTCCCCCAACGTGGGGGAGGCCCCCCTTCCGCTCAGCCGCATCGCCTCGAGCGGGGAGCTCGCGCGCGTCATGCTGGCGCTCAAGGCGGTCCTCGTGGACCTGGACGCGGTCCCGGTCCTCGTGTTCGACGAGGTGGACGCGAACGTGGGGGGCGAGATCGGAAGCATCGTGGGCGAGCGGATGGCGGCGATCGGCCGCCGACACCAGGTGCTCTGCGTCACCCACCTTCCCCAGGTGGCCGCGCTGGCGGGAAGCCACCTTGTGGTGTCAAAGGACCAGTCGGGGGATCGGGCCGTCGTTGCGATCGAGGCCATTCACGGCGACCGCAGGGCCCGGGTGGCGGAGCTCGCCCGGATGCTCGGCGACAGGGGGGCGAAGAGCGCCCTCGCCCACGCGGAGAAGCTTCTGCGGGCCGGATGAGTTCGCGGAGATGAAACTGGAGCCCCTCGGCGATACGGCGGTCGTCGCCACGCTTGGACAGGGGATCGATCCCGCAACCCTTGCCTCGGTCCTGAGGTGCTCCGAGGCGGTCGCGGCGGCCGGGGGAAGGGGGATCATCGACGTCGTACCCGCATACGCGACCGTCACCGTCTTCTATGACCCGGCGCAGTTCCCCCAGGCCGCGGGCGACGCCTTCGACCAGGTCTGCCGGTTCATCGCCTCCTGCGCCCCGCGCGAAAGGGTCCGCGCGCCGGAGACCGCCGCAGCGGCGGTCGAGATTCCCGTCTGCTACGGCGGGGACCTCGGCCCCGACCTCGGGCTTGTCGCCGAGAGCGCCAAGATGGATGCCGCCGCCGCGGCAGCCCTCCACAGCGGCGCCGACTACCTTGTCTACGCGATCGGGTTCACGCCGGGCTTTCCGTACCTCGGGGGCATGCCCGCCGCCCTGCGCACCCCCAGGCGGGCAACGCCGC
>DATNLY010000196.1:0-2156 GCA_035602635.1 Opitutaceae bacterium
CCGAGTAGATGACGAATTCGTCGCGCAGCGTTGGGTCGGAGCCCTCCAGCTTAGCCACCACGTTTCTTGAGTCGATGGTGCGGGTCTTGGTTGCCACGGAGAAGTTCGCCGACGCCTTGAGGTCAACCGGGCGAAAATCCCGCCTCGCCGCTGCGGCCTTGAGCGTCTCGAAGTCGTACCCAGCGGCCGAGAAGAGCCTCCTGGCGCAGTCGAAGGTCAGCCACCCTTCGACCCTAACCCGCTTGGACTCGCCGTCCGGGTTCCTCAGGTCGAAGTTCTCGCGGCCCCAGCTGCCAGCGACGACCGCGAAAGGGTAGCCGGCGGGCCCGGTCTCGTGGACGATGAGGCAGGCGGCGGCCCCCACCGCGGAGGCCTCCTCGTACTTGTAGGTCCAGCGGCCGTAGTAGGTTTCCTCCTTCCCCTTGAACATCTTCTCGTCGAGCTTCGTCGGGTCGTTCGGATCCACAACCGGGGGGTCGTTGATCAGCATGACGACCGTCTTGCCGCGCACGTCCACCCCCTTGAAGTCGTCCCAGCCGTATTCCGGGGCGACCACCCCGTAGCCGACGAACACGATCCCGCTGTCCTTCACCTCCACGTCCGCCTCTTCGTGCCGTGTGACGGCCACATAGTCGTTGATCCAGGCGGGGGTTATCGTCGTCCCGCCAATGTCGAAATGGGCCTGGGTCGTCGAGACGACCCCGAGGAGGGGAACCTTTTGGATGTAGGTGCCGTCCGGATTACCCGGCTGGAGCCCCAGCTTCATGTACTCGCCCTGCATGTAGGCGACCGCCTTGTTCTCCCCATCGGTGCCGGGCGCACGCCCCTCGAATTCGTCCGACGAGAGGACGCGGATGTGCGCGAGCATGCGGTCGGCGGCGGCCTGCTGGGGATCCTGGGGGACAACCTGGCCAAGGGCGGTCGCCCCCGCGGCCAGGAGAAGCGCAAGTCGGGATGCTGTTTGCATCGGGCGATCCTTGCCCGGCGCCCCGAAATGGCAATCCCCGGACTGGGGCAAAGGCGGGGCGCGCGGCGTCGAAGTTTGACTGGCCGGGAGGCATCGTGGCAGCTTGGCGCCCGCCCCGGAAGGACGGGGCGGCTATGCCGATCTATGAATTCTACTCTCCGGACAACAACCGGATCTACCAGTTCTACGCGAGGACCCTCGCGCAGGGCGGGATCGTTCCCAAGTGCCCGGACAACCCCGCGTACCGGATGCGCAAGATGCTCTCGGCGTTCGCCGTCACCGGCTCCGGACGGGCGGCGGAGGCGGAGGCTGGGCCGGGCGGGGCCCAGGAGCCTGGAAACGACGCGCGGATGGAGGCGGCCATGGGCCAGATGGAGCGGGAATTCTCTGGCCTGGACGAGAACGACCCGAGGGCGATGGGCCGCATGATGCGCCGGATGGCCGACCTGACGGGCGAGCCCATTGGCGGCGAGATGGAGGAGGTCGTGCGCAAGCTCGAGGAGGGGGCCGACCCCGACTCGCTCGAGGAGCAGCTGGGAGGGGAGGCCGATGGGGAACCCGGGCCGGCGCCGGGGCCGCAGGCCGCGGAAAGGCGCCGGCCGCGCTCGCGGCGGGCGCCTCCGGTGCGCGACCCGAGGCTCTACGACTACCCGTGAGCGGCCCATCAACCGAATTCACCGCGCGCGTGGAGGCGGCCAAGTCCGCGGTCCTCGCCGAGACCGGCCTCCTGCACCGGGAATTCGGCCGCGTCGAGAGCCGCTGGAAGGCCGACGGGACGCGCGTGACGGCGGTGGACGTGGCGATCTCCGAGAACATCTTCAGGGCCCTGCGCTCGAGGTTCCCACAGGACCAGATGCTCAGCGAGGAGCTCCCCGCGGGCGAGGGGCCGGTCAGGGTCACCTCCCGGTTCGCCTGGGTCCTCGACCCGATCGACGGGACCAACAACTTTGCCCTGGGGATCCCCCACTGCGCCATATCGCTCGGCCTGGTCGAGAACGGCGAGCCGGCGTATGGCGTCGTCTACGACTTCAGCCGCCGCCTGCTGATGCACGGGGGGCCCGGGTTCGGGATGTTCGACGGGGAAAGGCCCGCCCGCGTCTCGACGGAGGAGCACAGCCCGGAGACCCTGATCGGGTTCCACAGCCCGTCCGACAAGACGCTGGTGCCGGCGGCCGATGCCGTGCTCTCG